>JAHELO010000318.1 GCA_024644145.1 Christiangramia sp. | reverse complement strand
AAAGGATCAAGGAAGGGAAACTATTTAAGTATTATTATGGTGATACCGCAGATTATCTTGAAGTCCAGCAATTACACCGGGAAGCTATAAAGAAGGGATATCCAAGCAGTTATATAGTGGCCTTTAAGAATGACAATAAGATAACGGTTAATGACGCGTTAAAATCTAAGCTTAAATAGAACTGCTTTTATATATTTATTTCTAAATTTGTGCGTATCCACTAAAAATACTTGCTTTTGAAATATTCCAGAGAGGTCAAAACTGCCCTGCTAGCTATTATCGCAATAGTGATTTTAATTTTCGGTTATAGTTTTCTTAAAGGGGAAAATCTCCTGGATAATAGTAGAACCTTTTATGCAGTCTATGAAGATGTAGAGGGTTTGTCTCCTTCATCTGAAGTAACTATCAATGGTCTTAAAGTAGGCCAGATAACCAGCATCGATTTTCTAAATGAATCTGGAGAGCTGGTGGTAACTTTTACCGTTAAAAACGATTTTCAATTCTCCCGTAACAGTCAGGCGAATATCTATGGAGGTAGTATCATAGGAGGTAAATCTCTGGCAATAGTTCCAAAATATGATTCCAGTGTTGGAATGGCTAAATCTGGAGATACTCTTCAGGGGCAAAAGGAAGAAGGAATTATGGAGCTGGTTAATGACCGCTTAACACCACTCCAAAATAAACTTGAAAGTACTATTGTTAGTGCAGATTCTATGCTTACTGCGATCACAGAGATCCTAGATGATTCTACCCGTAATAACATTCGAGGGACGTTTAAAAATCTGGATGCAACGGTTTCCTCTTTCCAGATCACCGCGAATGAATTACAGGGTATTGTACAGGGTAATTCTGAAAAACTTGACCGGACATTTACAAATTTAGATGAAATGTCTACCAACTTCAATAAGTTTTCAGATACGCTAACCAATATGAATATTAATAAGATTACCACAGATCTCGAGAAAGTCATCGCAGATTTTGAGGGGATCTCAGACAAGTTAAATAATGGCAATGGTACGGCAGCTAAATTAATTAATGATGATGCCGTTTATAATAATTTAGACCGGGCTACAAAGCAGCTGGAACAATTACTTCAGGATATTAAACTTAACCCGAAGCGATATGTACATTTCTCTGTTTTTGGGAAGAAACCAGGCTCATACGATCCTCCAAAAGATTCTTTAAAATAACCAACCATGCAAATTCTTGCACAAATTTTATTTGTACTTGCCCTGGTGGCGGGAATAGGCTTTTTTGCCAGAAATATTAGACGGGTAATCCGGAATATTAAATTAGGAAAAGAAGTAGACAGGTCAGACAGGCCCGGGGAACGCTTTGCCAAGATGGCTAAAGTCGCCATGGGACAAAGCAAAATGGTTAAGAGACCTATCGCAGGTTTACTTCACATAGTTGTATATGTAGGTTTTATCATTATTAATATTGAAGTTCTGGAGATCATCATAGATGGGATCTTTGGTACACACAGGATCTTTTCTTTTATGGGAGGTTTCTATGATGTGCTGATCTTCAGTTTCGAGATTCTTGCTTTTCTTGTACTGTTGGGAGTTATAATTTTCTGGATTAGACGGAATATTATCAATATCAGGAGGTTTTTGAGCAGGGAGCTTAAAGGCTGGCCTAAAAATGATGCCAATTATATTCTTTATTTTGAGATGGTGCTGATGATTCTTTTTCTCACCATGAACGCAGCAGATTACCAGTTGCAATTGAATGGAGCATCTCATTATGCCTCTGAAGCCGGGATTATGGGGAGTTTTCCCGTTAGCCAGTATTTATTACCATTAATGGACGGGTTGAGCAATGCAACCTTGATCATTATAGAAAGAACAGCGTGGTGGCTGCATATATTAGGAATATTATTTTTTCTTAATTACCTGTATTATTCCAAACACCTGCATATCATCCTTGCGTTTCCAAATGTATATTTATCTAAACTTACTCCTCAGGGGGAATTTGATAACCTGGAAGCGGTAAAAAAGGAAGTTGAGTTAATGATGGATCCTAATGCAGATCCCTTTGCTGCACCAGCAGAAGGGGAGGAAGATGGAGAACCTGAAAAATTTGGAGCCTCAGATGTTTTTGACCTTAATCAGGTTCAGTTATTAAATTCCTACACCTGTACCGAATGTGGTAGATGTACTTCTGAGTGCCCGGCTAACCAGACCGGTAAAAAACTTTCCCCGAGAAAGATCATGATGGATACGAGGGACAGAGTAGAGGAAGTGGGGGAGATCATCAATAAGAATGGTAAATTTGAAGATGACGGCAAACAACTGCTGGATGATTATATTCTAAGAGAAGAACTTTGGGCTTGTACCACTTGTAATGCTTGTGTAGAAGCCTGTCCTATAGGTATAGATCCGCTTTCCATTATTCTGGATATGAGGAGATACCTGGTAATGGAGCAAAGCGCCGCGCCTAATGAACTGGCGATTGCGATGACCAATATCGAAAACAATGGAGCGCCGTGGCCTTATAACCAAATGGACCGTTTGAACTGGGCTGAAGAAAAATAATTTAAGAAATAAATAAAGATCACAATATGGCAGATGCACTAAAGGTACCTACAATGGCTCAATATATGGCAGAAGGTAAAAAACCGGAAGTTCTGTTCTGGGTTGGATGTGCCGGGAGTTTTGATGACCGCGCAAAGAAGATCACCAAAGCCTTTGTAAAGCTATTGCATGAGGCGGGCGTTGATTTTGCTGTGCTGGGTACAGAAGAAAGTTGTACCGGGGATCCGGCTAAGCGTGCCGGGAACGAATTTCTTTTTCAAATGCAGGCCGCTACTAATATTGAAGTGCTTAATGGTTACGAGATAAAAAAGGTAGTTACAGCCTGTCCACATTGTTTTAACACCCTCAAGAACGAATACCCTGCACTGGGAGGAAACTACGAGGTTATGCATCATACGCAATTCCTGAAAGCATTATTGAACGAGGGAAGGCTGAAAGTAGAAGGTGGTAAATTCAAAGGC
>JAHELO010000019.1 GCA_024644145.1 Christiangramia sp. | reverse complement strand
GTTCATTTATAAATCTTAAAATTTTGCTATGTAGGTATGTCTTCATTGGTCATTATGGTGAATAGTCGTACTTTTGTGTCCAATTTGTTAAAAAATCAGTAAAATAGACAATTATGAGTACATATGATGTTGCAGTTATAGGATCAGGACCCGGTGGATATGTAGCCGCCATTCGATGCGCCCAGCTGGGAATGAAAACTGCAATCATAGAAAAATATTCCACGCTAGGTGGAACCTGTCTTAATGTGGGTTGTATCCCCAGTAAGGCACTTTTAGATTCTTCTCACCACTATCATGATGCGATCAAACATTTTGAAGATCACGGAATTGAAATTCCAGGGGAAGTGAAATTGAATCTTGAAAAAATGATGGAACGAAAAGCGTCAGTGGTTAGTCAGACCTGCGACGGAGTGAAGTTCCTAATGGACAAGAATAAAATTGATGTGTATGAAGGCCTTGGATCATTTAAGGATAAAACCCACATCAACATAGATAAAGATGGTGAAACTAAAACCATCGAGGCAAAAAAGACCATTATCGCAACTGGATCTAAACCATCCAACCTTCCATTTATTGAACTGGATAAGGAAAGAGTGATTACTTCTACTGAGGCTTTAACGCTAAAAGAAGTGCCTAAACATATGATCGTAATAGGTGGTGGTGTAATTGGTCTTGAGCTTGGGCAGGTTTATCGTCGTCTTGGTGCTGAGGTGACAGTAGTGGAATTCTTAGATAGAATTATACCAACTATGGATAGTGCACTTTCTAAGGAACTTCAAAAAGTGTTGAAAAAACAGGGTATTAAGTTCCATACCAGTACAAAGGTGAAGTCTGTTGAAAGAAATGGAGATGATATCACGATCAAGGCAGACGATAAGAAAGGTAAGGAAATTGAATTGAAAGGTGATTATTGTTTGGTTTCCGTAGGTCGCCGTCCATTTACAGATGGATTGAATGCCGAGGCTGCAGGAGTAGAGCTGGACGATAAAGGAAGAGTAAAAGTTAACGACCACCTGCAAACCAATGTAGATAATATCTATGCTATTGGCGATGTGGTTCGAGGTGCTATGCTGGCACACAAGGCCGAAGAGGAGGGAACCATGGTTGCCGAACTTATGGCAGGACAGAAGCCTCACATCAATTATAACCTTATCCCGGGTGTGGTTTATACCTGGCCTGAAGTTGCTGCGGTTGGTAAAACCGAAGAGCAATTGAAAGAAGAAGGAGTAAAATATAAAGAAGGAAAGTTCCCGATGCGAGCATTGGGTCGTTCCAGAGCGAGTGGTGATATTGACGGTCTTGTTAAGATCCTAGCCGATGAGAAGACCGATGAGGTTCTGGGAGTACATATGATAGGAGCCAGGACTGCAGATCTTATTGCGGAAGCAGTAACAGCTATGGAATTCAGGGCGTCTGCTGAAGATATAGCAAGAATGAGCCATGCGCACCCAACCTATGCAGAGGCTGTGAAAGAAGCTGCACTGGCTGCGACAGAGAACAGAGCTTTACATATATAGATAAATAAATTTCCATAAAAGCCCCGTTAATCACGGGGCTTTTTTTATTGCATAAATTCATGTAAAAGCAATCAATTGTTTCACTACTTTTAGGAGGTAAATTCTAATTATAGAAATCATGGCAAAAGAAAAATCGCCTTCGAAAAATTCGGCTAAAAAAGAGCCCGTATTGAGTTTGAAAGAAAAAAGAGCTGCTAAGGCAGCAAAGAGAAAGAATAGAAGTTAAGTTAATTTCGGTCTATATTCTGGAACGATAGTAAACCAAAAGGAGCGCCATTGCGCTCCTTATTCTATTTCTTCCTTTTACGGTTGGCATTCTTATCACCTCTCGTTTTTGGTTTTTTATATTTCTTGGCGATCTCTCTACGGTAAGAGCCTCCAAGGTTAACCTTTTTATTTTTTTCCTTTTTTTCATGAAAAGCCGGACCTGCCTCATCGATCCCTTTATTAGGATTATTGATCTCTATGGCCCGTGGTTTCTCTTCAGGAATAAGTTCTGTAGCGATTTTCACCTCCTTTGGTAGTTCGAATTCCGGAACTTTAGTTTTCATTAATTCCTCAATGGCATCAAGATATTCCTGTTCATTTTCTGTGGTGAATAATAAAGACTGTCCTTTTTTCTCTGCACGACCGGTTCTACCAATTCTATGCATATAGTTTTCCGGATACTGCGGCGTGTCAAAATTAACAACATGAGATACATTTTCTATGTCCAGACCACGTGCCATCACATCTGTAGCTATTAATATCCTGGAAAGGCCTTCATCAAAATCGCTCACACTTTTAAGTCTGTAATTCTGGCTTTTTCCCGTGTGCACCAGGCTGGCCTCACCCGGAAATTCTTCGCCTAAATTCTCATACAGCCTGTCTGCGATTCTTTTGTCTCCTATAAAAATGAGCACCTTATGATAGGTTTCTGAATCAGCCAGTAAATATTTTAAAAGGTTTGCCTTAGTGTAAAAATTGGGGATTTTATATCCGCGTTGCTCTATATTCTCCAGCGGTGTACCGCTTACAGCTACAGAGATCTTTTCGGGTGCCTTAAAATTGGCGTTGATCATCTCCTCAACGGTCTCGGTCATGGTTGCAGAAAACATGATGCTCTGCCTGTTAGTTGGCAGAAGTTCAATGATATTATTCACCTGAAATTTAAAGCCAAGATCCAGCATCACATCAACTTCATCAATTACGAATTTCTGAATGGATTTTAGCTGTATCGCTCTTCGTAAAACAAGATCATAAAGTCTCCTGGGCGTTGCAACCACAATATCCAGTCCCTGCATCAGGTCCTGGTGCTGGGTATTGATATTCACCCCTCCATATACTCCGGCTACTCTAAGGTTGATATATTTTGCAAGTTTTTCTATTTCCTCTACCACCTGGACCACAAGCTCACGCGTGGGAACCATGATTAGAATACGAGGATTCTTCTGCTCAGAGTATTTCAGCATTCTTAATAACGGTAAAAGGTATGCGAAGGTTTTACCTGTACCCGTTTGGGCAATTCCTACCACATCTCGACCAGACATGATAGATGAAAATGCCTGTTCCTGAATGGGGGTAGGAGTCTGAAAATTCAGATCTTCAAGGGCATTGCGTAAGGGTGTATTTAAATTTAGGTCCTGAAAACTCAAAGTATGCGGTTTAATTTTGCGCAAAGGTACGGTATGAAACTCAAAGTTTTACCTGCTTTTGTGAAGTAAAAATTAAGCTATCCTAATTGTATAGCCGGCATTGTACTCATTTTTTTCGGCGAGCTTTATAATTCCTTCCTTATTCTTTAGGTTTTGATTGGTGTTTTCTACATCTGCTATTCCCAGCCAGGGTTCTATGCATACATAAGGGGCGCCGGGTTTAGCCCAGATTCCCAGATTTCTAAAATCCTTATACGCCACGTCAAGAATTTTACCATTCTTCCGGCTTCTTAGGGCAATATTCTTAGATTTAATGTCCTTAAAGATCAAGGCATCATTATCAAAAATGTGTTCAGACAAATGGAGCTTATTATCATTTCCAAGAACCTTTACAGTCTTAGAACTTACCAGGCCTTCCTGATTTAAGAGGTAGGTGTCCAGTGTCATTTTTTTATCGAATTCCAGATAGTAATCTTCTATCTTCTCATCTTGAAAATGCTGAATATTAAAAGCCGGATGTCCCCCAACTGAGAAATAGATTGGTTTACTGTCCAGGTTGATTATATGATGGTTGACCTCGAGGGATTTACCTTGCAGAGTAAAAGCGATCCTGAAATCGAATTTAAAGGGATACATTTTCAAGGTTTCTTCAGAATAAAGAAGCTCGAATACCAGCTGGTGCTCAGATTTCTCCTTTAGCCTGATCTTTTCATTATGCCTGATGAAGCCATGTTTTGGGAGGGAATAATTCTTTCCTTCATAAAAATATGCACCCTTCCTTATCACCCCGATTATTGGGAAAAGATTTGGAGCATGACTGCCCCACACCTCAGGATTCGCCTGCCAGATATATTCCCTGTTATTTTCTTTATTCAGGATACTGCATAGTTCGGCACCGGTTTCCTGAACAGTGATTTGTAATAAATCATTTTCGATAGAGTGTTTTTTCACAACTGTAATTTTTGTCTCTGAATATCACTAAAGATCTTTAATTTCAAAAATTAGGGTATTTTTAGATCAAAAATATTACTTAATGAAGAAAATTTTAGCATTCTCAGGATCCAATAGTAGTACTTCTATAAATCAAAGCTTATTGGAGAATGTAACAAACAGGATTAGCAATCACGAGATTAAAAAAATAAAACTTACAGATTTTCCACTTCCCATATTTAGTGAAGATATCGAGAAAAATGAAGGTTATCCAGTTAATGCGACGATCATTAAAAATCTTATAGCAGAAAGTGATGCGCTTGTAGTAGCTGTGAACGAACATAATGGCGGGCCATCTGCATTTTTTAAAAATACCATAGACTGGCTTTCCCGGGTGAATAGAAATTTTCTGGAAGGCAAGCAGATCCTTTTAATAAGCACTTCCCCGGGGAAACGTGGAGCAGCCTCTTCCCTGGAATACACCAAAAACATTTTTGGACGATTTGGCGGGCAGGTGATAGAAAGTTTTAGCCTTCCTTCTTTTAAGGATAATTTTGAGAACGGGAAGGTGATAAACGAGGTGCTGGATATGGGAATTGAAGATGTGGTTACTACCTTTGCGCATCAAATTGAGAAATAAGTGCGTACTTCCAGAGTATTTTCTATAGATAGACCAGAGAAATTTAAAGAACAATTACTGGCCTGGGGCAGGCAGTTCCAGGAAATAGCATGGCTGGATAGCAATGAGTATGATTCCGATACGGGGGAATACGAGGCTATACTGGCCGTGGAAGCATTTACCGCGATTAAGACAGATCATGTAAATGCTTTTGATAAGCTTAAAGAATACCAGGAAACCACTGCCGATTGGATCTTTGGTTATTTAAGCTATGATCTGAAAAATGATGTGGAAGCTCTGAAGTCCTCAAACTTTGACGGGCTCCAATTTCCAGACCTTTATTTTTTTCAGCCTCAGAAGTTGATCTTTATTAAGATGGGTAAAGTGGAATTCCATTATTTGAGGATGGTAGATGACGAAATTCAGGATGATCTTGAGGAGATCCAAAACTATCAAACTGAAGGAGATGAAAAACATACTCCAGTTAAAGTGGAAGCCAGATTATCGAAGGTAGAGTATTTGGAAAAAATAAGCCTGATGCTTAACCATATTCACCGGGGTGATATCTATGAGGCGAATTTCTGCCAGGAATTTTATTCTGAAAATGTAGAGTTAGATGCATTTAATATCTACAGATCCCTTAATAGGATCTCAGCTCCGCCCTTTGCGGCCTATCTTAAACTTGAAAATATAAACCTGATATCTGCTTCACCTGAACGGTATTTAAGAAAGCGAGGAAGTGAATTATTATCGCAACCCATTAAAGGTACTGCCAGGAGAGCTGATGATCCGGAAGAAGACCAGCATATAGCGGCTGAGCTTGCTGCAGATCCTAAGGAACAGAGTGAGAACGTGATGATCGTGGACCTGGTGCGAAATGACCTTTCCAGGATCGCAGAGAAAGGAAGTGTAAATGTAGAGGAACTTTGCAAGGTCTATACCTTTAAACAGGTGCATCAACTGGTTTCAAGTGTAACCGCGCGACTAACTGAAGGAATACCGCCTGTAGAGGCATTGCGAACCAGTTTTCCCATGGGGAGTATGACCGGGGCACCAAAGATTTCGGCTATGAAAATCATTGAAGACCTGGAAGAGTCTAAACGAGGCCTCTATAGCGGTGCGGTTGGATATTTTACACCAGAAGGTGACTTCGATTTTAATGTTGTAATAAGAAGTATTTTATATAACTCTGAAAATAAATACCTGTCCTTTTCTGTAGGTGGAGCAATTACAGCCAAATCTGATCCAGAAAAAGAATACGAGGAATGTCTTCTCAAGGCTAAGGCCATGCGGGAGGTACTAACCAATTTATAAATTTCTTCCTCTTACAGATTTTTACTTTAGAAACCTATAAAAGTCCTTAAGGGTGAGGTGAATTTAGTCACGCCCTTTTGTATCTTTGAGATTCGATGGAAAAACGCTTTAAAAATCTGGTAAAGACCAATTATCCGTTTTTAAGTACGGGAAAATTGCTGGTTGCGGTTAGCGGGGGCGTAGATAGTGTTGTGCTGGCGCATTTGTGCCATACTGCCAAATTAAATTTTTCCATTGCTCACTGTAATTTCAATTTAAGGGGAGAGGAAAGTGACGGCGATGAGAAATTTGTGGTAGACCTCGCAGATTCATTAGAAGTAGACGTGTATACCGAAAGTTTTGATACCCTTAAATACGCTGAAAATCATGGAATTTCAGTTCAGATGGCTGCCCGCGACCTGAGATATGAATGGTTTACAGAATTGAGCAATTCCATTCAATTTGATTACACGCTTACCGGACATCATGCCAATGATAATCTCGAGACATTTCTAATTAATTTAATCCGGGGGACAGGGCCTGAAGGATTAGCCGGAATAAAAACAGAAAGCAATGGAATTGTAAGGCCTTTAATTTCCTTTACCAGGGTAGATATAGAGGCCTTTGCCCGCCGGAAAAAATATAAATGGAGAGAAGACAGCAGTAACGCTTCAGATAAATATATGCGGAATAAGATAAGGCATCAGATTGTTCCGGTAATGGAAGAGATCAATCCGCAGCTTCTGGATAGCTTCAGTAAAACTCAGGAACATCTCCAGGAAAGTCTGGACCTGGTAGAAGATTATATAAGTCTGCTATATCCAAAACTGGTACAGAAAGATAAATACGGCTATACCCTGGATATAGATTTTCTAAAAAAAATCCCACATCAGAAACAAATCCTATATCAATTACTGAAATCGTTCGGGTTTACGGAATGGAACGATGTATATGATCTGCTTGAAGCCCAAACCGGTAAAATGGTCTTGTCTGATACCCATCGACTTATTAAGGACCGTCAACGATTATTGTTAACCGAGCATAATCACAAAACAGGGAACAGAGAATATCACCTTGAAAAAGGCGAAAACCTGGTTATGATACCAGATCTTGGGACTTTACATATTGATGCCGTAAAGGAAATGGGTGCCACGTCTCCAAACTGTATTTACGTTCCCGAGAATAAATTAAAATTTCCACTTGTTATTAGAAAATGGAAAAAAGGTGATTATTTCTATCCCTTTGGGATGACCGGTAAAAAGAAGTTGAGCGATTTCTTTAAAGACCAGAAGTTTTCCCTGCCTGATAAAGAACATACCTGGATCCTGTGTTCAGATAAAGAAATTGTATGGATAATTAACCACCGGGCCGATAACAGATATGCGGTAAAAAAATCTGATTCCCGTATATTAAAGATCTGTACTACGTAATTCCTTAAAACCTTCCCGGGACATACCCTTTTCTAAGGTTTTTAAACGCTTTAGGTATATTTTTCTTTCAGGTTTAAGAGGCTAATTTCTATCTTTAGCAGCTTGAATAAAACTCATATAGATGAATTTCTTTAAAATCCCCCTGATCACAGTTCTTATCTTGTTTTTGATATCACCCGTTTCGGCACAGAACGATACAGATTATGATATAAAACAACACTATGATAAAATGGAAGTGGATATCTCCATGAGGGATGGAGTAAAGCTTCACACAACCATATATACGCCAAAAGATGCTTCGCAGAAGTATCCTATATTATTGCAAAGAACACCCTATAGTTCAAGGCCCTATGGGAAGGATCAGTTTCGGTCTAAGATAGGACCCAATGAGATTCTAATGAGAGAAGGTAACATAATTGTTTATCAGGATGTAAGGGGTCGCTGGATGAGTGAGGGTAAATATGATAACATGCGTGCTTATATTCCTAATAAGAAAGGGAAAGAGGTAGACGAGGCCAGTGATACTTATGATACAATAGAATGGTTGATTAAAAATGTTGAAAATAATAACGGCAAGGTGGGGACCTGGGGGATCTCATATCCCGGATTTTACGCGACCTATTCCTTGCTAAGCGGGCACCCGGCCTTGAAAGCCGCATCCCCGCAGGCAAGTATTGGTGATTTCTTTTTTGACGATTTTCATCATAACGGTGCATATCTTTTAAGTTACTGGCGGGCAACTGCGGTATTCGGATACCAGAAGGATAAACCTACAGATTCTACATGGTATGAATTCCCTAAGCTTGGTACAGAAGATCAATACCAGTTCTTCATGGATGCCGGGCCATTAAGTAATCTAGATAAATATTATAAAGAAGATAACGAGTTCTGGCAGCAGTTAAAGGAACATCCTAATTATGATGAATTCTGGCAGAAACGTGGGATCGTGCAGCATTTGAAAAATATTAAGCCTGCCGTGATGATCGTGGGAGGTTTATTTGATGCAGAGGACCTTTATGGACCATTTGCCATTTATAAAAGTATTGAGGAGAACAGCGATAATTATAATAGTATCGTTTTTGGACCATGGAGTCATGGGGACTGGGCGAGAAACGAAGGAAGACAATCGGTGGGGAATGTGTACTTTGGAGATAGCATTTCAGCTCATTTTCAGAAGGATTATGAAACCGAATTTTTCAACCATTTTTTAAAGAAGAACACGAAAGACAGGCTGAGACTTCCCGAAGCACATATTTATGATACAGGGCTCAGACAGTGGAATGATTATACCGAATGGCCTCCAGAAAATACCACGTCAAAAACCTGGTATTTGGGTGACGATCAAAAATTCACCCAGATCCCTACAGATAACAAAGAGGAATTTATAAGCGATCCGGCAAAACCGGTTTCCTATAACGATGAGATTAAAATGGTATTTACGCCCCGGGAATATATGACCGGAGATCAGCGATTCGCTGCAAGAAGGCCAGATGTGCTGGTATTTGAAACAGAGGTGCTGGAAGAAGATATGAAATTAACCGGCCCTATTGAAGCAATGTTGAAAGTTGCAACAACGGGAACGGCTGCAGACTGGGTGGTAAAGCTAATAGATGTTTACCCGCCCGAGGCAGAAAACTATGAGGAAACCATGCCTCATCTTAAAATGAGCAATTATCATATGATGGTTAGAAGTGAGGTTATGCGAGGTAGGTTCAGGGAGAGTTTTGTGACACCCCGGGCCTTTGAACCAAATAAAAAGACAGAGGTTAACATTAAAATGCAGGGAGTTAATCATACCTTTAAAAAAGGACATAAGATTCAGGTTCAAATTCAGAGCACCTGGTTCCCGTTAATTGATAGAAATCCGCAGACTTATGTGGATAATATCTTTGAAGCTGAAGCAGAAGATTTTCAGAAACAGACCCATACCGTCTATGGAGATTCTGCGATCAGGTTTTCAGTATTAGAAACACCGAAAAATGAAAAATAAAATTTATCTCCTTTGGTTAATAGGGGCCACCTTATTATCCAGTTGTGCGCAGGAAAAGAAAGTTCATGAGTATACTTCTGAAGAAAAAGAGATGGCATCTGCACAATTGAACGAATATTTTAAAACAGAATTTCAAAAAGAGGTTGAAGAATCTCCCATGATGCAAACCCGTTTGGGTATGAAATCTGATTATGGAAAATGGGATGATTTTTCCAATCTTAAATATGCCGAAGATCTTGAGCAGGCAAAAACCAGGCTGGAGTATCTTGATAAGATAGATGTCGCAGCCCTGGATGAAGAGACCAAACTGAGTTATGAACTCTACAGAAGGCAGGTTAAAAATGAGATAGAAGATTACGATTACAGGTTTTATAACTATCCTATTGAACAAATGCACGGGCTGCATGCCGAGTTGCCAGCCTTTTTAATAAATATGCATCGCATAGATTCCCTTCCAGATGCCAAAGCTTATATTTCCAGGCTTTCAGGCCTTGAAAAAGTAATGGATGATATCATTGAGCAGCTCAAACTTAGGGAACAAAATGGTATAGTGCCTCCAAAATTCGTGTTTGACAGGACTTTGGATGCTTCCAGGAATATTGTCAAGGGAAAACCATTCACCAGATCTGCAGAGGCCAGTGCACTTATGAATGATTTTAGTTCTAAGGTAGAAAAACTTGAAATCTCAAAAGACCAGAAGACCAGTCTTATCAACGAAGCTGAGACTGCATTAGTAGATCACGTACAACCCGCCTATAATAACCTGATAGAATTTTTAGAGAATCAGCAGAAACGTGCTAGCGATGAGGCCGGGGTCTGGAAATTTCCTAAAGGTGATGAATATTATAGTAAAGCCCTGAACCGGATGACCACCACCAATCTTACCGCAGAGGAGATCCATGAGATTGGATTAAGTGAAGTTGCGAGGATTCATGGCGAAATGGAGAAGATCATGGAAGAAGTTGGTTTTGAAGGATCTCTGGAAGATTTCTTCAACTATATGAAAACCGATGAACAGTTTTATTACAAGGATACCGAGCAGGGAAGGGTAGCATATTTAAATAAAGCCAAAGATTTAATAAGTAAAATGAAAAATGAGCTTCCAAGCTTGTTTAATACCATGCCTAAAGCAGATATTGTTGTGAAAGCAGTGGAACCTTTCAGGGAAAAAAGCGCAGGTAAAGCTTTTTATCAGCAGCCTGCAGTAGACGGGTCAAGACCTGGAACCTATTATGCCAACCTATACGATATGAAGGCGATGCCTAAATATGAGATGGAAGCTCTCGCTTACCACGAAGGTATTCCGGGACATCATATGCAAATTGCAATCGCTCAGGAACTGGAAAATGTTCCTGACTTCAGAAAATATAGCTTTTATACTGCCTATGTGGAAGGCTGGGGTTTATACAGTGAGTATATTCCCAAAGAAATGGGATTCTATAAGGACCCTTATTCAGATTTTGGCAGGCTTGCCATGGAGCTATGGAGGTCCTGCAGATTAGTGGTAGACACAGGTATTCATGCCAAGAAATGGACCCGGCAGGAAGGGATAGATTATTATAAAGAGAACACTCCTGCAGCAGAAAGTGCTTGTGTAAAGATGGTAGAGCGACATATCGTAATGCCAGCACAGGCTACATCTTATAAAATCGGGATGAATAAGATCCTGGATCTTCGTGAAAAAGCGAAATCACAATTGGGCGAAAAATTCGATATAAGGGAGTTTCACGATGTGATTCTTACAGATGGGGCTTTGCCGCTAACCGTTCTGGAATCAAGAGTTGATTCCTGGGTGAAAACAAAAACAAGATAATCTTGAAAGAGATCAAAAAATCTGATCTGAAGATCATAGACCTTGTAAATGCCAACAAAAGCAAATTACAGATCCTAAACTTCGGTGCTGGCATATTTAGCTTCAAGATTCGGAATAATAAGGGAGATTTAACACATTTGGTTGTGGGGCCACGTGAGCCTGAAGATTATATAAGCTCAGAATACTGGGAGAAGAATAACTGTTTTGGTGCAACAATAGGTCGTTTTGCAGGCAGGATCTCCAATGGGCAATTTAATATTGGCGAAGAGGAATATGAGCTGGATTACGTAACAGATGGTGTGCATTTGCATGGTGGGGAATATGGATTTCAGTACCAGTTATGGAACATAGATAAAGTTGAGGAAGGTGATAATCCTTCTGTTACCTTATCTCATACAAGTGAACATATGGATGAAGGCTATCCGGGCCGGCTTACGGTTAAAGCAAAATATACACTTACCGAAGCTGACGAAATTAAGATATCCTATTCAGCGACTACAGATAAAGCTACCATCGTAAATCTAACGAATCATGCTTATTTCAATCTGAACGGCACAGGAAGTGTGAGTGATCATTTCATGCAGATTCATGCCTCGAAGATCCTTGAACTGGATGAGGAAAAGCTGCCTACTGGGAACCTGACCAAACTTAAAAAGCATCCTAAGAATTATAGTGACAATAAATTGCTTGGGAATCGGGAGCTGGACGATGTTTTTATTCTGGATGTTTCAGAGAATGAGGTGCAGGCACAGTTATATGCA
>JAHELO010000317.1 GCA_024644145.1 Christiangramia sp. | reverse complement strand
TTATCACATTTTCCGGTCTAAGATCATTCAAACCTGCAATGGCCCATTCAAGGACGGTAGATAAAGGGTGTCCTAATCTTATATAGTCAAAGGCAGTAGGTAAAGCACTTAAAGCTGAGGTTGAGGTATTCTCATTTTTATATAAATACTCAAACTGTTCCAGGAACTCTGTTTTTGCCAGTTCTTCATTATAAATATCCAGCCTATGTGTAGTTAATTTTAACCAGTCGGCCGGCATATTTTTCAGCACTTCATCTACAAAATTTAGTATCCTATTGTCTTGCATAAATATTATCTTTTGATAGGGCGGCAAGATACAATTATGAGAACTATTTTAAGAATTTTGAAAGTCCGGATTCTATATAGTTTTCAAGGCTGCCCAGGAATATATGCAATCATCTTCCAGCTAATTTTTCAAGGTCTTCTTTAAAGCACATTTATAGTTTTTTAAAATTCGGAATTAGCCTTAATAATCTTTATATATTTAAATTTTTGAAAAGGAAACCCTCAGCATTTATGCAGATTATCAATGCCCACCAGAATAACCTCAAAAACTTAGATTTAAGTATCCCTGAAAATCAACTGATTGTGGTGACAGGCCTTTCAGGTTCCGGGAAATCTTCCCTGGCCATGGATATTATTGCCAATGAGGGATACCGTTATTTTCTGGAAAGCCTTCCGGCATACAATCAGCAAAATGCTCAGTTAATCCCTACTGCTGAGGTTGATGATATTAAAGGTTTACCTCCTGTAATAAAAGTAGAACAGTCCAGACGTTTTCAGTCGGTAAATACTACTTTCGGAACGCTTTCAGAATTAGCTTCAGTTTTCAGGATCCTTTTTGCACGATACTCCGGGAAGGAAACCATGAGCAAATCGCTTTTCTCTTTCAACCACCCTAAAGGTGCCTGTGAACAATGCCACAGAATCGGGCAAGCCGAATATATAGATCTTAATAAACTGGTGGGAGATGAAAATAAGACTCTTAGGGAAGGAGCTATCACTACAACCTTGCCAGGGGGATACATCGTTTACTCACAGATCACGGTAGAAGAATTGAATAAGGTCTGTAATGCTCATGGCTTCAGCGTAGATATTCCCTGGAAGGATCTTACAGCAGAACAGAAAAACGTGATCCTGAATGGGAGTGATCGTATTAAAGTTTTTTACGGGAAGCATAGTATAGAGTCGAGGTTAAGATGGGAAGGTTTAAAGGCAAAACCTCGGGAGGAAGGTTATTATAAGGGAATGCTTCCCATTATGAACGATATATTAAAACGGGATCGAAATAAGAACATTTTAAAGTTTGTTAGCTCCCATACCTGTCCTGAATGCGAAGGTGCCAGAATTAAAGCCGAACATCTAAAATTTAAGTGGCAAGGGCTAAATTTTCATCAATGGATGGAACTGCCTTTAAACGATCTATACGAGAAACTTCAAAGTCTGGAACTTTCAGCCGGGGAAAAGGTATTAGTAGAAAAGATATGCATCCAGCTTTTTGATCTTATCAGGCTTGGAATGGGGGAATACTGCTTAAGCACGCCAAGTACAGAAATATCTTCGGGAGATGGGCAGCGAATTAAACTGATCAAACAGGTGAACAGCAGTCTGCAGGGAATTCTGTATGTATTTGATGAACCATCTATTGGTTTGTCTGAAGATTATCAGATTTACCTGCGTCATATTCTGAAGCGATTAATTAGCCGGGGAAATACGGTGATGGTCGTAGAGCACGACCTGAATTTTATACAATCTGCAGACTGGATCATAGAATTAGGTCCGGAAGCAGGTATACACGGCGGGGAAGTTATCTTCAACGGACAGATCGATAAATTTTTGAATTCGGAAGAAATTCAGAGTCCCACTTTAACCGAAATTCGAAAACAAAATACTACACCTGCTGGTGATCCTAAAAGCAAGCCGGCAGATTCCTTCCAGCCAGGAATAGGTAAGTTAAGTGTGGTCCCGAGAAAGACTGCTGAAATTTTGAAACAGTTACAGGTGTTTTCTGAAAAAGAGAATTTGAAACTACTCAAGGTTTCAGATCAGCCCATTGGGAAAACTCCTCGAAGTAATCCCGCAACCTATACCGGCCTTGCCGATAAGATTCGGGACCTTCTTGCCAATACAACTGAAGCAAAAAACCTGAAACTGACCAAGACAGCATTTTCTTTTAATAATAAGCGTGGAAGATGTGATACTTGTGAAGGGGCAGGGGTAATTACACTTTCTATGAATGTGATGGGGGCCATTAATAAAACCTGTCCGGAATGCAATGGGAAGCGATTCAAACCGGAAGTCTTGAAAGTGCAATGGAATAATAAGGATATTTCAGATATCTATGAGCTTAGTATAGAGGAAGCAATAGAATTCTTCTCAGAAGAAGAGAAAATCACTAAAATATTGTCATTGATGATGCAAATGGGGCTGGGCTATATAAAACTGGGGCAGCCATCTAACACCTTATCTGGTGGGGAAGCACAGCGAATTAAGCTGACTAAGCATTTTGCAAAACAATCCAGAAATACCCTTCTGGTGCTTGAAGAACCAAGTATCGGGTTGCATCAGCAAAATGTGAGACAACTGCTAAAGGCTTTACACGAACTTAAAAAACAAACGGCAGGGATCATCTGTTTCGAAAATCATCCGCTTTTTATCTCAGACTGCGATAGCCTGGTGAACAATGCTTTGAAAGCCAGGAAGCAGAAATTTAAAGATATCCCAGATCAACGTCAGGATACCATCTTCATCAAAGGAGCCCGAACCCACCATCTTAAGGATTTGGATATCGAACTGCCTAAGAATAAATTTTCTGTAATAACGGGTATATCCGGTTCAGGAAAATCTTCTTTGTTAATAGATACGCTACATGGTTTCGGAATGCAGGAAATGACCAGGCAGTTTTCTGCATACCAGCAATCTAGAGCAGGAGTGAACTTCCAATTTGAGGTAGATCATATAGAAGGTTTAAGTCCAACTATATGTATAACCAGAAAGGAAAAAAGTTTTACGCAGCG
>JAHELO010000018.1 GCA_024644145.1 Christiangramia sp. | reverse complement strand
AAACGAAAGCAAACTTGAAAAAGAAGGATTTATAAAAGAAGGAGCCAGGTATGCTGATGTTAATGCATCTTCTACTTTTAATACAGACACGTATATTCATACACCCAGCAAGGCTTATGGTGGAAATACTGAAATAAGTCAGGGTGGTAAAGAATCTCAGGACCGTCTTGAAGATACTAATGAGGCCGGAAATCCTATTAAAAAAGTATATCCAGGCCGTGAGAGTGGCCTTATATACCCTGAATACAGACTTCCTACTGAGGCTGAATGGGAATATGCAGCATTAGGATTAACCGGTATCAGAAACTATAACACCTACCGCGGTAGAAAGAAATATCCATGGGATGGCCAGTACACCAGAAATGGGGATGTGAAAAAAATGGGTGATCAGCTTGCAAACTTCAAGCAGGGCGATGGTGATTATGGTGGAATAGCCGGATGGAGCGATGACGGTGCAGATATTACTGCAGAAGTTAAAAGCTACGAGCCTAACGATTTCGGCCTTTATGATATGGCTGGAAACGTATCTGAGTGGGTTGCGGACGTATACAGACCAATCGTTGACGATGAATTTAACGACTTCAACTATTACCGTGGGAACGTTTATACCAAGCACGCGATAAATGAAGATGGATCTGTAAAAGTTGTGGGGGTAGATGATATCGTTTATGATACCTTAAGCAATGGAAAACTGGTAGCTAGAAACCTGCCTGGAGAAATCGCCCAGGTTCCGGTTACTGAGGAAGACACCTATATGAGGACGAATTTTACTGAGAGCGACCAGAGAAATTTCCGTGATGGAGACAAAAGCTCGAGCAGGTATTACCAGCCCTTCCAGGAAATGGACGATCCAGCAAAGAGAATGTACAATTCACCTAAGTATGATAACTTTACTTATGCCGATAGCAGCGCTAGTGAAGGCGCGATTACTGAAAGAGGATACGATAAAGAGAAAAGGACTTCCCTTGTAAGTGATGAAGTACGGGTATATAAAGGAGGTAGCTGGAGAGACAGAGCCTACTGGCTAGATCCTGCACAGCGCAGATACTTCCCTCAGGACATGGCGACAGATTATATTGGATTTAGAAATGCAATGTCACGCGTTGGCTCAAAATCTTTAAACAAGAATAAGACAGCACGAAGTAATTAATACTCCCAACATAAATTATACTTAAAGCCCTAATTTGTTTAGGGCTTTTTTTATAGTTTTATTTTATGAACACAGCCAGATTACACCAACGTTTTTTACTTTGTTCGGGCGCAGATACAGATACCCGAAAAATTAGAAAGGACAGTATGTTCTTTGCTTTAACCGGAGATAATTTTAACGGTAATGAGTTTGCAGAGGCAGCATTAAATACCGGAGCCAGGTATGTCGTAGTAGATGACAAACGTTTTGCCAAAAATAATGAGGATTATATCCTTGTAGATAATGTTTTGGAAACTCTTCAAAAATTAGCCCTTTTTCACCGTAATTATCTGGGCATTCCTATACTGGCCATTACTGGAAGCAATGGAAAAACCACTACCAAAGAATTGGTACATTCCGTCCTATCAAGAAAGCTAAAAACCATAGCTACAAAAGGCAATCTTAACAACCATATAGGCGTGCCACTCACCCTCCTTTCAATGGATGATCAAACTGAGTTTGGTATTGTGGAAATGGGCGCAAATCACCCACTGGAAATAGAATTCCTATGTAATATTGCCAATCCTGATTACGGATACATCACAAATTTCGGGAAGGCGCATCTTGAAGGTTTTGGCAGTCTGGAGGGTGTTATAAAGGCTAAAACTGAGCTTTATAAATTTTTGCAGGAAAAGCATAAACTAATTTTCCTGAATGCTGATGACGAAATTCAGATGAAGCATCATAATTACAATCATACTTTCAGCTTCGGGGAAAACCGACTGGCAGACGTGCAATTGACCTATCTTAAGGGAATGCCACATGCTCAATTGAATTTTAACAAGACCGATTTTAAGAGCAAACTTACAGGCCACTATAACGCAACGAATATGGGCGCAGCCTTATGTATTGGCTTATATTTTAAGGTAGAATTTTCAGAAATAAAGAATGCTCTGGAGAGCTATAGCCCGCAGAACAACCGATCACAAGTGATAGAAAATGGTACAAATACCATTATTCTGGACGCTTATAACGCAAACCCCACCAGTATGTTCGCTGCTTTAGAAAATTTTAGAACTTTAAAAACCTCTAAGAGAAAAATTGCCATTCTTGGAGACATGTTCGAATTAGGTAGTGCGGCTCCAACAGAGCATCAGGTGATCGCAAATTATGTTACTAATAGCAATTTTGATGAAACATACCTTGTCGGGACTAATTTTAAGCTCGCAGATATAAGCAGCAACGCTGTTTTTAAATTTAGAAACACTGAACATCTGAAGGAACATCTGAATGAAAGTGAGTTTCAGAATTGTTACTTTCTGATAAAAGGATCCAGGGGAATGGCCCTTGAAAGAGCTTTAGACAGTATAAGTCCCGGCCAGAATTAAGCCTTGGTAGAAGATAATTAATGAAGAAAGCCTGCAAAATTGCAGGCTTTTTTTTGTGAAGTGTACTGGATTCGAACCAGTGACCCCTACCCTGTCAAGGTAATGCTCTGAACCAACTGAGCTAACACTCCCTGGAAAGGCAAATATATTAAAAAGGAATTTCCGTGGAATAATTATTTCAACCCATTAATATAAAAGACTGGACTCATGTATTTTCATAATTCGGCAAAACAAAAAAAAGGCTTCCGAAAATGGAAGCCTTTTTTATAATGTGGGCGCGAAGGGATTCGAACCCCTGACCCCTTGGGTGTAAACCAAGTGCTCTGAACCAACTGAGCTACGCGCCCTGCAAGATTGCGAGTGCAAATATATCAAATTTCAGTTATCCCGAATGTTTTTTTTAAAGGTTTTTGAAATTAATTTAAACCATAAAAAAGTTTCCAATCTTTTGCTTTTGACGTAATCCCATTTGACCCTCTATGTCTTTAAATCTGACCTTTCAAATCTCCGGTAAAACCAATATAATAGCGGTCGAGAATATACACATGAAAGGTCATATTCTAAAAATACTCAATATTGCAGAAATTAGAAATAAAAAAAAGGCCTCCAAAACTGGAAGCCTTTTTTGTTCTGTGGGCGCGAAGGGATTCGAACCCCTGACCCCTTGGGTGTAAACCAAGTGCTCTGAACCAACTGAGCTACGCGCCCTTGCGTGATTGCGGATGCAAATATAGCCTAGTTTTTCAATTACGCAAAACTATTTGACCTAAAAGATTAATTTTTTTCAGGTCTTTAAAATCTCAATTTTTCAATAATATAAAAGCCCTGAACCAATAAATTCAGGGCCAGACAATTACTGATTACTCTTTATAAGTTCAGGCACAGTTCGATATATATAATCTCCATGTTTACCGGTAAATAATTTACCCATTTCCATCATAAAATCTTCTCTTTCTTTTTCATCAGTCCAGTTCGTCTCAACCAGATCCTGTTCTTCATCAAAAAAAGCTTCAATATCTGCAAGTTTATCAAAGATAAACACCTCATTCATTTCCCGGCTATTAGATCCCCATAAATGGCGATGAGTATAATAGCCTTTAAGGTTCTTGGAATTTTTGGTAATCTTTTCGTAATACTCTTTAAACTTATCTGGAGAACCTTTCCCATCCATTGCCAATTCACTGCTTCTTACGTATATGATCCTTGGTGTACTGGAAGTATTTTTAGGTGGCGGAATAGAAAAATCCATAGACTGGTAGATCTCGTCCCGGTGCTGAGCACTGTAATATTTGCTCTGTTTATCGAAGAACTCTTTTCTTTTAGCTTCATCTGGCCAGGCTTTCTCAACGAGTTCCTGATTCTTCTCATTAGCCTTCTCAATATCCTCCCAGGTACGATATACATTTACCAGAATCACTTCAGAATTATCAGGAGTAAAGTAATGAGTATATACTCCTGAATTGAGTATGAGCTCATTTTTACTGGTTACTTTCTCGAAATATTCTTTTTCAGTATCCAGCCAATCTGAAAAATCCACTTCAGGATCATCACTCCAGTGTGTGGTAGTCATCGTAATATATACAGGGTCACCTGAGGGTTGCTGTTCCTCCTGTGAAGCCTGAACCTGTTCCTGACTAATGCCGTTAGCAGTGAGCAATATTAAAAGCCCAGAAACTAAAATTTTTAAAACTGTTTTCATTGTTGTTGATTTTTAGTGAATAATATTCATAACTAAAAGGTCAACTCACTCACAGAGATGGGCAACAGCTTAAGAAGGTTAGGTATTCGGGAGGGGAAATAGTTAATTAAAATTCAGAGTTATATAAAGATAAGAGAAAAATTATAGAGTTTTAATTTTTCCTTATAATACTTCAGCCACAGTAAAATTACTACCGCCAATAAAGATAACATCCTCATCCAGAGAATGTTCCTGCGCAGCAAGATAGGCATCCTGCACACTATCGTATATATCTCCTAGCAGACTGAACTTTGCAGCGGCCTCTTTAAGGATTTGCGCGTCCTGACCACGAGGAACATCAGGTTTGGAAAAGTAGTATTTTGCTTCTTTAGGGAAGAGTGGCAATACAGTTGAAAGGTCCTTATCATTTACCACTCCCAATACTATATGCAATTGCTGAAATTTTTCTTTCTTCAACTGATCCATAACCAGTTCCAGACCCTCAGCATTATGAGCTGTATCACAAATGACTTTTGGTTTTTCTCTTAGTACATCCCAACGCCCCTGTAGCCCGGTGTGAAGTTTTACGCTATTAAGACCATTTTTAATCGCTTCTTCATTCAACTTCCAGCCTTGCTCTTCAAGAATGGTAATTGCTGCCCTTACGGTACGTATATTCTTTTTCTGATAATCGCCTTTTAGGTCTGTATGCAAATCCTGAAATTGAAAATCCTGAGCGAAATATAATTTAGATCCGGTTTCTTCAGCCTTATGCTGAAATACGGAACAGGTTTCATATTGTTTCTCCCCTATAACAACCGGACGGCCTTTCTTTATAATCCCGGCCTTTTCCCCGGCGATCTCTGCAAGGTCATTCCCAAGAAAGGCGGTGTGATCTAATCCTATATTGGTGATCACAGATAATTCAGGAACAATAATATTGGTGGAATCTAACCTGCCTCCCATCCCGGTTTCAATAATGGCGATATCTACTTCTTCATTCGCAAAATAATCAAAAGCCATTCCTACCGTCATTTCAAAAAAACTTAGCTTATTTTCCTGCAGAAATCTATAGTTACTATCAATGAAAGCAACCACTTTTTCCTGAGAGATAAGACTTCCATTAATTCTAATTCTTTCTCTGAAATCTTTAAGGTGAGGAGAAGTATATAAGCCGGTTTTATAGCCTGCAGCCTGAAAAACCGAGGCTAACATATGGCTCACAGATCCTTTACCATTAGTACCGGCAACATGAATACTTTTAAATTTCCTTTCCGGTCCACCAAGATGTTCTGCCAGCTTAAGGGTATTGGAAAGATCTTTCTTAAAAGCCTGCTTACCTATTCGCTGATACATAGGCAACTGCTGAAACATCCACTCAACAGTTTCGGGATAAGTTCTCAATTATTCGGTAAGTTTAAAATCGTACACAATTGTACCCACCTGGGTTGAAGGTGCATTAGAATCGCTATTGAACCGCGTTGCCAGAGCCGCCCTCCGGGCTGGTTCGGTTAAACATGAAGCACTGTTTGTAGTTCCTTTCATACCGGGTTGAGCACTAATCACGCGCCCAGATTGATCTACAACTATTTTCACCACTACGATCCCCGATTCATTACAATCCTGAACAAATTTTTCCTTATTCAGCGCCTTACGTCCTCCTAAGCGGTAATTCCCGTCACCATCTAATCCAGCACCCTGACCATAGTATGAATTTGCTTTAGGATCTCCATCGGGACTTCCTTTATCCCCGGCAGCATTGTCGTTCCCTTCACCACCAGTAGCCGTACCAGATCTTTCTGGTCCATTCAGGATACTACTCAAAGCATCGTTTGTAGACTTATCTGGTTTTGGTTCGGGCTTTTTAACCGGAACAGGTTCTTTCTTAGGCTCCGGCTGCTTATTCTCAACCGGTTTTGGCTGTTTTTTCTTTTTCTCAATCACAGGGGCCTCCTCAATATTTTGAGTCACCACCTCTTTTTCAATTACCGGTTCAGATTTTACCGGCTCTGCCGCTACCTTTTTAGGCGCCGATCTTACCGGCTCTTTTGGCTGTTCATTTCCCGAACCAACTTCAGAGGTACCAAAATTAATAGCAATACCACTTTCCGGTGGCGGATCAAGGTAGGTAAGACCAAAAAATATCAACAGAAGGATTAGCACTACATGGATAACCACTGTAATGGTAAATGACTTCTTTTCGTGTTTGGTTTCCAGCAAAGACATTCTATTCGGGTTTTACCGCGAGTACGATCTTGTAACTATTTCTATTTGCGATATCCATTACATTTACAGCCTTTTCTATTGGCACTCCTTCTTCTGCCCTTAAAATGATCGTAGGATTCTCTTCTCCAGAAAGTTTGCTCTTAAGCGTAGATTCAAGAGAACTGCTGCTTATTCTTTCACTATTTATATATACCTGCAAGTCTTTTGTAATACTTACAGAAAGGGTTTGCTTACTGGTAGTTTTACCCTTAGCTTTTGGCAGGATAAGATCCAGGGCTTCAGGAGTGATCACCGGAGAGGTTAGCATGAAAAAGATGAGCAGCAGGAAAACCACATCTGTCATCGAGCTCATGCTAAACTCAGGGCTTATTTTATTTCTTCCTCTTAAATTCATATTAAGCAGGTTCGTTTAGGAGATCAAGGAAATCTACTGCTGTTGCTTCCATCTGATGCACCACTTTATCTGTTTTTACAACCAGGTGATTATATCCTATATACGCTATAATCCCCACAATTAAACCTGCAACAGTGGTAGTCATGGCGGTATATATACCTTCTGCCAGGGCACCCATCTGAGCCTGACCACTACTCGTAGCCAGTTCATGGAATGCAAGCACCATACCAATAACGGTCCCTAAGAACCCGATCATAGGCGCAGCACCAGCGACAGTAGCAAGGATACTAACGTTTTTCTCAAGTTTATAAACTTCAAGACGCCCCGCATTTTCAATGGCAGTGTTAATATCTTCCAGCGGACTTCCAATCCTGGAAATTCCTTTTTCGGTAAGCCGGGCTACCGGTGAATCACTTTGTGCACATCGAATCTTTGCAGACTCAATATTTCCGTTTAAAACGCTGTCCTTAATCTGCAGCATAAAGTTCTTATCTACTTTACTTGCTGCCTTAATGGCAAACAACCTTTCAAAGTAAATATAAACCGCCGCGAATAAGAGAATAAAAAGAATGATAATTATGATCTGACCGCCAAGACCACCACTAAACATTAGATCGAATAATGATAAGGTCTTTTCTTCTACGACCGGCTCTGCTGCCTGTGCAGCTTCAGCCACTTCGTCCTGCTGAAAAAAGTTAAGCATATGTATAAATGGGTTTTTAAATGTAACGTACTAGAATGATTTTAATTGTAACCAAATTTAATTAAACAGCAGAACGGTTTTACCGGCCCCGATAAATTCTTTACACAAACTTTTAAACAAGCTGTTTAAGAGCAACTTCGAAAGCCGTTTTACTAATGTTCGTTTTACTGCTGTTGTTATCAAATGTGTTTTGTATAGCATTCTTAATGGTCATAGACGTGTCATTAAAAATCGCCTCATCTGTCATTTGTACTCTTCTTTCCATAAAGTAAGCAAAAACGCGTGCCATACCACAATTGGAAATAAAATCAGGAATAAGGCTTACGCGCTCATCTGTATATTCCATAATAGGGCCAAAGAAGATTTCTTTATCTGCAAAAGGAACATTTGCCCCGCAGGAGATCACTTCAAGTTTTCTATCTATAAGATTGGTGATCTGGTCTTTGGATATAAGTCGGGAAGCCGCACAAGGAGCAAAGATTTCTGCATCCAGTTTCCATACTTTTTCATTGATTTCTTCAAAGGGTATTAGGTTGTCATGTCTTAGTGCATTACCATCCTTATCAAGGAACATTTGTTTGATCTCTTCAAAACTGAATCCTTCCTCATTTATTAATCCGCCGGCACGGTCTATAATTCCCACGATCTTAGCACCCATTTGGGCCAGATAGTACGCAGCGGCTGAACCTACATTTCCGAAGCCCTGTACAATCGCTCTTTTACCTTTAATATCGCCACCATAGATCGTATAATAATGGTGCACAGCCTCAGCAACTCCGTAACCGGTAATCATATCTGCCACCGTATATTTTCTACTGATGTCTGGTGAAAACTTAGTATTCTCAAGTACCTTGATCACTCCCTGTCTTAACTGACCTATTCTATTGATCTTGTCGGCTTCAGTAGGATGAAAATGTCCGTTAAACACACCTTCCTGTGGATGCCAAACTCCACAATTCTCGGTAATTGGAATTACCTCATGGATCTCATCTACATTAAGATCTCCACCGGTACCGTAATAGCTTTTTAATAGTGGCGAAACGGCTTTATACCATCGCTCCAGTACACCTTTTTTCCGCGGGTCTGCCGGATCGAAATTAATTCCTGATTTCGCACCACCAATGGCCGGGCCAGAGACCGTAAATTTCACTTCCATTGTCTTAGCCAATGATAGCACTTCGTTCTGGTCTAAACCCTGTCTCATCCTGGTTCCGCCACCAGCAGCGCCCCCTCTTAAAGAGTTGATCACTGTCCAGCCTTCGGCCTCAGTTTCAGAATCTTTCCAGTTAAAAACAATTTCCGGTTCTTTATTTTCGTATATCTTGAGTAATTCTTTCATTTTGAAATATTTTGTAGCAAATATAAAAAACTAAGCAGGCTAGATTTGGAATTTATTGAAATTTTCAGGGTTCATATATTCTGCCTGAAGAATGATCCATTTTTGCTCCGGTCACTGAACTTAATACGTTCACTTCATCCCGTAAACGCAAGACTCCCAGTAAGGCGAATATCAAGGCTTCCTTAAAATCTATTATATCTGCGGGTGGTAAAACAAAATCACAGGCAGATTTGGATCTCAGTTGTTCAACAAAAAAGCCGTTATAGGCTCCTCCTCCGGTTAGAAGCACGGTAGACCCGGGGTCATTATCAAGAGAAGCAGCTATTTGTTCAGCTGCGTGCACACAAAAAGTGTGAAGTATAGAAGGAATTTCGACCTGAGAACTTTCCAGCATTGGTATTATATGAGAGTTCACCCATTCTATCCCCAAAGATTTAGGCGGCTTTTTTTTGTAATAACTTAAATCATTCAATGAACTTAGCAATTCAACATTCAAAGTTCCGGACCTGGCAATTTTTCCATCTTCATCATATTCACGCCCAAGTTTCTGCATAAAATAATTGCAGACCGTATTTAATGGGCAAATATCAAAGGCAATCCTTTCTGAACCGTTTTCCAGTGAAATATTGGCAAATCCGCCCAGGTTAATACAGAACTTATAATCTTTAAACAATAGCCGGTCGCCAATTGGAACCAATGGAGCGCCCTGGCCGCCAAGTTCAACATCCTGAACCCTGAAGTCACATATTACCGGAATACCCAGCAATTTTGACAGTTCCGGAAGATTCCCGATTTGTAAGGTGATTCCCTGCCGGGGTTTATGTTTTACGGTATGACCATGGCTACATATTGCATCTAAAAGGTCAATTTTGTGTTTATCAATAAATGTGCTGATTAAATGAGCCAAAAAAGAAGTATACTCATGATCTAATTCGTTGAGGGCGGTTGCCTCAAGATGAATAGCTGTACTTAACTTTTCCCTCCAACCTTCTGAATAGCTTATAGTTTCAGAAGCCAGAATAGTAAACTCTACCTTATCTTTAAAATTTATCTCCGTAAAAACGAGGTCGACTCCGTCCAAAGAGGTTCCAGACATAAGCCCAACCACACGGTAATCGTTTTTTTTCATATTCGTAAAAATACTTAATATCAATTGAAAAATAGGTATCAAAAAGCTATCTTTGCCGTCCAAAAATCAGTTTTTTATAAATTTCTTTTCAGATGGATTTTAAACTTACAGAAGAACATTTAATGATACGTGATGCAGCCCGTGATTTTGCGAAAGCAGAATTATTACCCGGGGTGATAGAAAGAGATGAAAAGCAGGAATTCCCGAAAGAGCTCGTTAAAAAAATGGGTGAACTTGGATTTCTGGGCATGATGGCATCACCAGAATATGGCGGTGGCGGTATGGATACCATCTCATACGTATTGGCTATGGAGGAGATCTCTAAAATCGATGCCTCTGCTTCTGTAATGATATCTGTAAATAATTCCCTGGTATGCTGGGGTCTGGACACATTTGGAAATGAAGATCAAAAAACCAAATACTTATCTAAGTTAACCACAGGTGAGAAACTGGGAGCTTTTTGTTTATCTGAGCCGGAAGCCGGTAGTGATGCCACTTCTCAGAGAACCACTGCGATAGATAAGGGAGACCACTATATACTGAATGGTACTAAGAACTGGATCACCAATGGTAGTTCTGCCGACTATTTTTTAGTGATCGCTCAAACAGATAAAGAGAAAAAACATAAAGGGATTAATGCCTTTATTGTGGAGAAAGGCTGGGAAGGTTTTGAAATAGGTCCTAAAGAGCAGAAATTAGGAATACGTGGGAGTGATACTCATTCATTAAATTTTAATGACGTAAAGGTACCTAAGGAGAACAGGATTGGTGAAGACGGTTTCGGTTTCAAATTTGCGATGAAGACGCTTTCTGGTGGTAGAATTGGTATTGCTGCACAGGCTTTAGGTATTGCGGCGGGCGCTTATGAGCTGGCGAAAGATTATTCTAAACAACGTAAAGCTTTTGGTACAGAAATTTGCAATCACCAGGCGATCGCATTCAAACTGGCAGATATGCACACTTCTATTGAAGCTTCCCGTCATATGGTGATGAAAGCTGCATGGGATAAAGATCAGGGACAAAACTATGATCTTTCTGGGGCTATGGCCAAATTATACGCTTCTAAAACAGCGATGGATGTAACCGTTGAAGCGGTTCAGGTTCATGGTGGTAACGGGTATGTGAAAGAGTATCATGTGGAAAGATTAATGAGAGATGCAAAGATCACACAGATCTATGAAGGAACTTCTGAAATCCAGAAAATTGTAATTTCCAGAAGCATACTTAAAGACTAAATTTTTTGAACTTATATAAAGCAAAAGAGCAGCCAAATGGCTGCTCTTTCTTTTTGGTTGAATTAGAATTATTTCTTAGAAGATGATATTACGTTTTTCGTAATTACATCCCTATCTGTTACCATCCTTAGGATATAAACCTGATTTGCTTTCATTGCGAAATCAATATTTAACTCCTTGGTATCTCCTTTAGATACTTTTTTATCTGTATAAGTTCTTAGAAGTCTACCACTAAGATCGTAAACCTGGATCTCCACTTTCTTCGAAGTGTATTCAAAGTCATACTGAATAGTCAGTTTCTCGTTGAACGGAACGGGAGAGGCATTAAAGCTTGCAGATTCTGCTGCTTTATTATTCTTGCCTGGTTTTCCGTTTCCATTGGAAGCTGTACTACCTGCAGTACAGGTTGCACTTGCACCATCGAATGAAGATGGAATTTCTCCATTCACATCTGGAGTACACTGGCAAATTACTTCACAAGCAACGCCATGAACAATTACATATACTTCATCCAGATCTGACACATCTATTGGTCCTACCTGGTAAGACTGTACATTGCCACCCAGACTTGGATTAAAGTTATACTGTCCCGGAGCAACCGTTGGCTTACCATTCTTAAGTGGGTAAGGAGTACATCCAATATACACATGAGCTTCGCTTAAGGTATACCCAACCATTTGGTAAGTTACAGTAACTTTCCCATCAGAATAATCTATGGTAGCAGTACCAGCCTCGTCACCTTTGTTTCTATCACATTGTCCTGCTCCAGCATAAAGTGTAAGCTCGTAGCTATCTTCAGAGGTTAAATGATTAGTCCATCCCCATCTGTTGAAATCTACAGAATTTGCTGTTATGAAACATTGACTCACTTCATCATTATAATATCCAAAGACAGTTTCAC
>JAHELO010000017.1 GCA_024644145.1 Christiangramia sp. | reverse complement strand
TACCGTAGTATTGGTAATATCCAAACGGAATACAAGATGCATTTTCTACCGGAACTTAAAGCTGTAGTGAACCTTGGTTACGATATGCTTTCCGGAAGATCATATGGTGGAGAAGAAATTGAGTTCGTAAGCCTGAATTCAGAAGGAGAAAGAAATCCTTCCTCCTATAATAATGAGGAGAATAAGGAGAACCGTTTGATGGACCTTTATTTAAATTATAACAACTATTTTCAAGGTACAGGCACCCAGGTAGATTTCACCGGTGGTTACAATTACCAGGACTTCCGTTATCCAACAGTTTTCTTCACAGATACTGGGAATGGAGTGATTACAGAAGTAACGAACGAAACCAGGCTTAATTTGCAGTCATATTTTGCAAGATTAAACCTTACCCAAAGCGACAAATACCTTTTAACACTATCTATTAGACGCGATGGTACTTCTCGTTTTACCGAGGAAAACAGATGGGGTAATTTCCCTGCTGCCGCTGTAGGCTGGAAGGTTAACGAAGAGAATTTCCTTGCAGATTCTAATATTGTAAGTAATCTAAAGCTTAGAGGAAGCTGGGGTATTACTGGTCAACAAGCCGTAGGAGATATCTACCCATCGTTACCGCTTTACCAGACTGGTACTAATAATGTATCTTATCAATTCGGTAACCAGTTTGTAGAGACTATTAGACCTCAACCATACAATACTAACCTTGTTTGGGAAGAAACGGAAACTTATAACGCCGGTGTAGATTTTGGATTTTTTAATGATAGAATCACTGGTTCTGTAGATGCATATGAAAGAAAAACTACAGATCTTTTAGTTTTCACCAATAATCCACAGGGAGTTGGATTCTCAAATGCCGATGATTATAATATTGGTACTTTAGAAAACAGAGGACTTGAGATCGCTGCTGATGTTTATCCTTTTAGAAACGAAAATTTAAGCTGGAGAATTGGTGGTAACATCACCTTCCAGGAATCCAAGATCACAAAGCTTACTTTAATTGAAGATGAGGATTACGAAGGGATAGATGTTGGAGGAATAAGTGGTGCTACAGGTAACACTATCCAGAATCATCAAATTGGATTTGCTCCATACTCTTTCTTTGTATTTGAGCAAGCCTATGGAGAGGATGGAAAACCATTAGATGGGGTTTATGTAGACCGCAACCAGGATGGGATCGTTAACGAAGCAGATAAATACCGTTTTAGAAAACCAGCATCTGATGTTTATTATGGATTAAATACCGATCTTAATTATAAGAACTGGAATTTCAATATGGCATGGAGAGGAAGTTGGGGGAACTACAACTATAATAATGTAGATTCCAATTATGGCTATGGAGATGGCCTGCTTACATTCGATACCTATTTAACCAATGGAGTAGATAATCTTCGTTATACTGATTTTTCTCAGGCTCAATTTCAATCTGATTACTATATCCAGGATGCATCTTTCGTTAAACTGGACAATGCTTCTATAGGCTATACTTTCTCAAGATTCTTAAATGATGGAAATTCTTTAACAGTTACTGCAACTGGTCAGAACTTATTAATCATTTCAGATTATGATGGTATAGATCCTGAGACCTATGGTATAGATAATAACTTATATCCAAGACCAATGAACTTTGTTCTGGGATTAAATTTTAATTTTTAAAAAACTATGAAAAATTTAAAAATATCCATTTTTAAATCGGCATTAGTTCTCTTTACTGTCTTTGCTGCCTCCTGTACAGCAGACCTGGATCAATCAAATCCAGATAGTGACAGTTTACTTTCTGCCGAGCGCGTATACAGCAATCCGGATAGTTATATCCAATTGGTGGCTAAACTGTACGCAGGTCTTGCTACTACAGGACAACAAGGCCCTGCAGGAAACCCTGATATTACGGGTATAGACGAAGGGGAAAGCCAGTATATACGTGGTTACTGGTTAATGCAGGAATTAACTACAGATGAGGCTATTATTGGCTGGAATGATGGTACGATCAAGAACTTCCATTACCAGACCTGGACTTCTGCAGATAGATTTATTAACGCTACATTTAACCGTCTTGATTTTCAGGTTAAAAACTGTAATGAGTTTTTAAGACAAACCACTCAGGAAAAAATGGATGCCAGAGGATTAAGCAGCCAGGTGCAGGCTGAGATCCAGACATACAGAGCTGAGGCCAGGTTTTTAAGAGCTTTAAGCTACTACCATTTCCTTGATCTTTTTGGATCGGTTGGACTGGTAACTGAAGAGTCTCCTGTAGATTTCTTCCTGCCGGAGCAGGTTTCAAGACAGGAACTTTTTAATTATGTAGAATCTGAATTACTTTCTTTGGTAGAAAACCTGCCAGAAATAGGTGCAATAGAATATCCAAGAGCAGATAAAGGTGCTGCATGGATGCTTTTAGCCAATGTATATTTAAATGCTGAAGTATATACAGGTACAGACCGTTATGCAGACGCAATGACCTATACTCAGAAAGTAATTAACGGAGGTTATTCACTGCACGATGATTACGAGGAGTTATTCCTTGCAGATAATGATCAAAATGGTGCACAAAATGAGTTCATCTTTGCCGTGGCATTTGATGGTTTAAGAACTCAAACCTTTGGCGGAACCACTTTCCTTACTCATGCTGCCGTAGGAGGTAGTATGAATACTGAAGATTTTGGTATCGATTTTGGCTGGGCGGGAATCCGTACCACCTCTGCCCTTGTTGAAAAATTCCAGATTGGTGAAGATAGCCGTGAGCAGTTTTACACAGATGGTCAATCCTTAGAGATTGAAGATGTAAGTTCGTTCACTGATGGGTACGCCGTTGCAAAATGGAAAAATGTAGATGTAGATGGTAATATTGGAAAAGACATTAATGGACAATTTGTAGATACAGACTTTCCTGTTTACCGTCTGGCTGATGCCTATCTTATGTATGCTGAAATATTTTTAAGAGGTGGTGGCGGATCTCAGGCTGATGCATTGAACTATGTGAATCTTGTGCGAGAAAGAGCCTTTAATGATTCAGATCATAATATCAGCAGCAACGAGCTAACTCTGGATTTCATACTTGCTGAAAGAGCCAGAGAATTACACTGGGAAGCACACAGAAGAACAGACCTAATTAGATTCGGAAAATTTACAGGCGGTTCTTATATCTGGCCATGGAAAGGCAACGTCAAAAATGGAGCGCCTACCCCAAGCTTTAGAAATCTTTTCCCTATTCCATCTAACTCACTTGCTGGAAACCCTAATCTTACACAAAACCCTGGTTACTAATAAAACATATTTAAGAAATGAAAAATATTAAAAGTTTACTTGTCCTATTAATTGCAGTTTTTGCAATATCCTGTTCTACTGATGATGTTCAGGACAGGCCGGTAATTGTACCTGGAGACGCGCCAATGTTAATAGCTCCGGATGAAGGAAATATCTATAACCTCACATTTGAACAGAATGCCAATCTTGCTGAAAGATTTGTATGGTCACAGGCAGATTTCGGCGGTGCCGTGGAGATCACATATAATGTACAGATAGATAATGCAGGTAATGAGTTTGCAAATGCTGAATCTTTAGGAAGTATCATTGGTGCAACTCAATTGGGAGTTAGCGTTGAAACTTTAAACAATACTGTTCTTGCATTAGGTGCAACTCCGTTCACAGCTGCAGCTTATGAGGTAAGAGTACAGGCAATGGTAAGTGATATGGTTTTGAATAGTGAGGTTATTACTATCACTGTTTCTCCATATACTACAGAAGCTCCTAAGATGTATGTAGTGGGAAGTTTCCTTTCTGCAGGTGGTTATGGTGATGACTGGACACCAGAAAATGCCGTGCAAATTTCAGCAGCAGGATTTGGTGAGACTTCTTTCGAAGGATACGTATATTTCCAGAATGGTGATTCGCAATATAAATTTTTACCTACAAATACCGGATGGGATGGTAATTACGGTGATGCTGGTGATAGTGATGGTTCCTATACGATGAATTTAGCAACACCGGGTGTGAATGCTGGTTTACCTGATAATATGGGAGGATATTATAGAGTAACGTTAGATTCAGAGCTATTAACTTACGAGTTGACTGCAACAGAGTGGGGAATTATTGGTTCTGCTACTCCAACCGGATGGGACTCAGATACAGATATGACTTATGATGTAGATGCCAAAGTATGGACGATCACTTTAGATCTTATTGGCGGTGAGTTTATCAAATTCAGAGCCAATGATATCTGGGACATTAACCTTGGAGGGGATAACGATGATGACGGTTTTATGAATTACGGCGGACCGGACATTCAGGTAGAAGCTGATGGTAATTATACTGTCACTTTAGATCTAAGCAACCCAAGGGCGTATACTTACTCCTTAACCATGAATTAATATTTAAAGGGGCTATTTATTAGCCCCTTTTTTATTTAAATAAATTAGTATGAAAAATAAACTACTCATTTTTTGGTTGTTCACCATAGGTTTGCTTCCAATAGCAAATTCACAGGTACAACAGGCTACGGTGGAGGTTAATCCAGATCCTTTTGGAGAAAATGATACAGTAACCTTAACGTTCTCTAACATAGATTTAAGCCAGTGGGGAGTTAGCGAAGCCTATTTATGGGCCTGGAGTTATAATAATGCTAACGTACAACAGGACGCACCGAATAACGGAACCTGGGGGGATTCTAATGAAGCTCAAAAGCTACAGACGGAAAATGGAAAATTAAAGATCAGTTTTAAAGTCTCTGAATTTTTTGATCGCAGCGGTATTACAAAAATTGGCTTTTTAGTAAAGGCTAAAGACGGTAGCGGGGATAAAAAAACTCAGGATTTTGTTTTTGATGTGGGTACTTTTGAACTTACCCTAAATAATCCTGCTTCTAGCTTTACATTATTAGAAAATAATGATCCCTTGACCATCTCGGCAACGTCCAGCATAGATGCAATCTTTGAGTTATATGTTAACGGAGAGCTTGTACATACCACTTCTTCCCTATCCCAAAACTTTAATTATTCTCTTAATATTAATGATTATAGCGAAATTAGCCTGAAGGCTGTTAATGGCGCTGATTCCAAATCGGTGATATTTTATGCAGCGCAGAAAGGGAATGTTCCTCAGGCGCAATTACCTGCCGGGCTTAAAGATGGCATCAATTTTAACCCTTCAAGTCCGGGAAAAGCAACGTTTGTGCTTCATGCACCGGGCAAGGAGGTGGTTCACTGGATTGGCTCCCTCAATAACTGGGAAATATCCAACGATTATTTAATGAATTACGATCCTGAGAAGGAGAGATTCTGGATAGAGTTAACTAATCTATCTGCTAACAGCGATATACTTTATCAATATAAGGTAGATTATTCCATTGCCGTTGCAGATCCCTATTCACACCTAATTCTGGACCCCTGGAATGATCAGTATATAAATAATGATACCTTCTCAGGAATCCCTGCATATCCAGCCGGTAAAACCAGCAACGCTGTAACCTGGTTCAAGACAGATACTAGCACCTATAACTGGGGAGATTCAGCCTATGTGAAACCAGCCAAGGAAGATCTAATTATCTACGAACTATTATTAAGAGATTTTGATGAAGACCATTCGTATAAAGCTCTGATAGATCGGTTGGATTACCTTGAAACGCTGGGCGTAAATGCAATAGAATTATTACCGGTAAATGAGTTCGACGGCAATGAGAGCTGGGGTTATAACCCATCTTTTCATATGGCCACAGATAAATATTACGGGTCGCCAGAAATGCTAAAAACCCTGATAGATGAAAGTCATCAGCGGGGAATTGCCGTGATAGCAGATATTGTATTTAACCATGCTACCGGCCAGAATCCTTATTTTAGATTATACAACACTACTGAAGGGGATACCAACGGAAGTCCCTCAGCTGATAATCCATTCTTTAACCAGTCTGCCAAACATGCCTATTCTGTATTTTACGATTTCAACCACCAGTATGAGGGAACCCAGGAATATGTAAAACGAATTGTACAGTACTGGATCGAGGAGTTTAAATTCGACGGTTTCCGCTGGGATCTTACCAAAGGATTTACCCAGAATTGTTCAGAAAGTGACGAGGGTTGCACCGGCTCCTATCAGGCAGATAGGGTAGAATTACTAAAAAAATATGCAGATTATCAATGGGCTGTAGATGAAGATTCTTACGTGATCTTTGAACACCTTGGTGGTAATAATGAAGAAACTGAATGGGCCAACTACAGGCTGGACGAAGGCAAAGGAATTATGCTTTGGAGCAATTTGAACGGAGCATATGGAGAAGCGATCATGGGATATCATGATGGAGGCAAATCTAATTTCGACCGGGCATCTTATAAAAACCGTGGTTGGGAGGAGTCCAGAAATATTGTCTATATGGAAAGTAATGATGAAGAAAGGCTGATGTTCAAAGCCCTGGAATATGGTAATTCTGCTGGCGATTATTCAGTGAAATCCTTACCCACGGCCCTGGATAGAATGAGCATGAACGCGGCATTTTTCCTTACGATCCCCGGCCCCAAAATGATCTGGCAGTTTGGCGAACTTGGCTATGATTTCTCTATAGATTATAACGGAAGGACAGGAAATAAACCAATTCGCTGGGATTATTTTACCGAGCCCGATCGTAAAGATCTGTATAACGACTATTCAAAACTTATAGCCCTTAGAAAATCTGAACCTATCTTTAACACCAATGATTTTACCATCAATTCAGGTGGATCTAACGGGATCAAAACGATTCATCTGAACACTATAGAGGCTGGCGAAAGTGATATTTCAAAAATGCTTATAGTCGGCAATTTCGGGGTCACAGCAAAATCTGTACAGGTGGAGTTTCAAAGTGCGGGGACCTGGTACGAGCTTTTTAATAATAATAGAAAGAAAGAGCTTTCCAGTAAAGTGGTAACCCTGGAGTTAGAACCGGGCCAATGGCATATCTATGCCGATCGCCCGTCTGCCGTATTCCCCAATGACAATTTCCCAGATGCAGATGAAGATGGTGTGGCAGATGAGAATGATCTATGTCCTAACACACCCGCCGGGGATACTGTGAACTATGAAGGTTGTACAGTTTTCACACTGCCTGTAAATGCATTTAGCGTAGAGACGGTTGGAGCCACGTGTTACGGGCAGCAAAATGGGAAAATAAAAGTTAGTTCCAATGTTTCAGATTATTCATACTCAGTGTCTATTGATGATCAAAATTCAATGGCTCTGAATACGGGTAATAATTTCTCTGGAACTTTTGAAGATCTTACCACAGGTATATATAATATCTGTTTTACTGTAGATGGTCAAATCGATTTTAAACAATGCTTTTCTGTTTCGGTAACTGAACCACAAAGGCTTTCAACCACCTCTGTCATTAACCAGTCCAGAAGGCAGATCACTCTGAACATGGACGGAGCTGATAAATATTACGTGCAGTTAAATGGTGCCATGATAGAAACCGGAAATTCAACCCTTACCCTGAATCTTAAAAGCGGGGCAAACCGAATAAAAGTACATACAGATCTGGACTGCCAGGGCGAGTATTTTGAAGAAATCTTTGTAAGCGAAGATGTAGCCTATTATCCAAATCCAACGAGCGGGTATTTACAGGTATATGTTTCAGGGGAAGATTCAGAAGTAAACGTGGAGTTGTTTGGAGGTACCGGAAATCTACTATCAGAAAAAGTTACCGAGGTACCTGCGAACAGGGTAATAGAAATAGATTTAAGCCATCGAAGTTCAGGGCTTTACATTGTGTGCTTAAAAGGTGCTACGGTAGATAGATCATTTAAAATTATAAAAGAATAGAAGATGAAAAAGTTAATAGCTCTATACATTTCAGGATTGCTGCTTCTCACTTCCTGTGAAAGTGACCCGGCACCCGGACCATCACCTCAGCCCGAAGCTGAGATACCCGGCGAGGCGAAATTAAACTTACCGCAGAATAATAAGGAATGTGAACAGGGAGAGGTTACGGGAAATTCCGCCCTGGTTGAGTTTAGCTGGGAGGCAGCCGAAGCAGCCGATAAATATGATCTAAATGTCACCAATTTAGATACTCAGGAGATCACATCGAAAACAGGAATAACATCCACCTCTGCAGAAATGAATTTAGAGAGAGCTAATCCCTATGCGTGGGAAATTATTTCCCGCAATAATGGCACTGCTTCAACAAGTTCAGAAAAATGGAAATTTTATCTGGCAGGAGACGGGCAATCCAATTTTGCACCATTCCCGGTAGCTGCAAAATATCCTTCACCCGGTGCTACCGTAAATCCGGATAATTCCAGGGTAACCGTGGAATGGGAAAAATCTGAAGATCCTAATGGGGATACCGTATCTTATACGCTCTATGCAGATAAGATAGATGGATTGCAGGCACCACCCGCAGAGTATAAAAATGTGACCGAAACCAGCATGCAAATCACTGTGGAACCTAATACTGTATATTTCTGGAGGGTAGTGAGCAGTGACGGGAACAATGCTGCCGCAAGTAGTATTTTTACTTTTAAAACCACAAATTAAATGCAATTACGCTTTAAAATGTTTGATTGTGAAGGTGAAAAAGCATGAAAACACCTTCTATCATTAGGATGGATAGATTATTTTTCTATATTAGCCTTCCTGTAAAACCAGAATGACATATTCTGGACGTTCTTTTAGAGTTTTATATTACCATATTTCATATATGCGTAATCAAAAATATACCCTACCTCCTGTTGGAAATGGAGTAGTTTAAAAAATATCTTCATAGATATTCATTTTGGACGATCAAGGATAAACGATTTTATTTTTGAATTTTCATAGGTGTTAATTCAAAGAAGGCTCCGCCATTGGCGGAGCCTCTTTTATTTTATAGGCCTCCCTTGTCAACACTTTTATTCGAAATTCTCTTTTTTTTATGCCTCACGGTGATAAAAAGGCATTCTTCAACTATCATTGGACATTTTCAAATTAGAAAATAAAAATTTTCATTATTTGTCAACTTTTAATTGTTAGTAAATTTTCATCAATCTGATTATCAATAAATTAACAGTTTTTTCTTGATAACTTTTTCTAAACGTTTTGTTAATTGTCTCATTTCTTTGTTTAGTTTTATACCATTGTAAAACGAAATTCTAACCTAAAATTCTCATTTGTATGCCTGTAGAAGAAAAACCAGTTGTTCCACAAATCTATAGCCAGGAACAGGCTTATGAAGCGTCCCTAAAATATTTTAAAGGCGACGATCTTGCCGCCCGGGTTTGGGTAAATAAATATGCTCTGAAAGATTCACAGGGTAATATATATGAACTCACCCCAGATGATATGCACAGACGAATCGCCAGGGAGATCGCAAGGGTTGAAAAAAAATACCCAAATCCCATGAGCGAGGATGAAGTTTTTGATCTAATCAAAAATTTCAAGTACATCGTTCCCCAGGGAAGCCCTATGGCTGGAATTGGGAACCCTTATCAGGTAGGATCCTTATCCAACTGTTTTGTGATTGGAAATGCTGGAGATTCAGATTCTTACGGGGGTATAATGAAAATTGATCAGGAGCAGGTGCAGTTGATGAAGCGCCGTGGTGGAGTTGGACATGATCTTTCTCACATCAGGCCAAAAGGTTCTGCAGTGAAGAATTCAGCTCTTACTTCTACAGGGGTGGTTCCTTTCATGGAACGTTATTCTAATTCTACCCGCGAGGTTGCACAGGATGGAAGACGTGGAGCCCTGATGCTGTCTGTATCTATCAATCACCCGGATGCAGAAGATTTTATCGATGCTAAAATGGAACAGGGGAAAGTTACAGGCGCCAATGTTTCGGTTAGAATTGATGACAATTTTATGAAAGCCGTTAAAAATAACGGATCATACACCCAAAAATATCCGGTCTTTAGTGAGAATCCAAAATTTTCCAAGGATATCGAGGCCAATAAACTTTGGAAGAAGATCGTGCATAATGCATGGAAATCAGCTGAACCAGGAATTCTATTTTGGGATACCGTAATCAATGAGTCGGTGCCAGATTGCTATGCAGACCTTGGCTATAAAACGGTATCTACAAATCCTTGTGGTGAAATTCCATTATGCCCATACGACTCCTGCCGTTTACTAGCGATCAATCTTTTCTCCTATGTGGAAGAGCCGTTTACAGATAAAGCACACTTTAACTACGATCTTTTCAAAAAACACATCGCTGCGGCTCAAAGAATAATGGATGATATCATTGATCTTGAACTGGAAAAAATAGATAATATTCTGGCTAAGATCGATGCTGATCCTGAAAATGAGGAAATAAAATCTGTAGAAAAGAACTTATGGCTGAACATCCGCCAGAAAGCTTATGAAGGTCGTAGAACCGGAATTGGTATCACTGCAGAAGGTGATATGCTCGCTGGTTTAGGTATTAAATATGGCAGCAAGGAAGGAATCAAATTTTCAGTAGATATACACAAGAACATTGCGCTGGCTGCTTACAGGGCTTCTGTAGATACTGCAAAAGAAAGAGGGGCTTTCTCAATATTCGATTCAGAAAGAGAAAAAAACAATCCGTTTATCTTAAGACTTAAAGAGGCTGATGAAAAGCTTTACTATGATATGCTTGAGTACGGCAGAAGGAATATTGCTCTTTTAACCATCGCTCCTACAGGAACTACGAGTTTGATGACCCAGACAACTTCTGGTATTGAGCCGGTATTTCTTCCTGTGTATAAACGTAGAAGAAAAGTGAATCCTAATGATAAAGATGCGCGAGTAGATTTCGTGGATGAAGTTGGTGATTCATGGGAAGAATATGTTGTATTCCACCACCGCTTCAAGGAGTGGATGAAAGCCAATGGTCATGATATCAATAAAAATTACAGCCAGGAAGAACTGGACAAGCTTGTAAAACTATCTCCTTACTTCCAGGCCACTTCTAACGATGTAGATTGGCTAAGTAAAGTAAAAATGCAGGGAGCGGTTCAAAAATGGATAGATCACTCTATTAGTGTGACTATTAACCTTCCTAATGATGTAGATGAAGAACTGGTAGGTAAATTATACCTGGAGGCATGGGAAGCTGGTTGTAAAGGAGTAACCGTTTACCGTGACGGTTCCCGTTCTGGAGTTCTTATTTCTAATGAGGAGAAAAAAGAAGAGGAAGCTGAACAAACTGCGGGTGCATTTCCTCTAAAGAGGCCAGATGTGCTTACCGCAGATGTAGTTCGTTTCCAGAACAACAAAGATAAATGGATCGCTTTCATTGGTCTTGTAGACGGCCGCCCTTATGAGATCTTTACCGGTTTTGCAGATGATGAAGAAGGTATACTTATACCAAGATGGGTGAGCGAAGGTTATATCATCAAGGCAAGAAATGAAGATGGTTCTTCACGCTACGATTTCCAGTACGAGAACAAGAGAGGCTATAAAACTACTATTGAGGGACTTTCTCATAAATTCAACCCTGAATTCTGGAACTATGCGAAACTGATCTCCAGTACGCTGCGTCATGGAATGTCTATAGACAATGTGGTAGATCTTATTAATAGTTTACAACTTGACAGTGAATCAATCAACACGTGGAAAAACGGAGTGGTAAGAGCCCTTAAGCGCTATATTGCCGACGGAACAGTGGCTAAAAAGGAAAAATGTACTAATTGTAATTCCTCTAACCTTATTTATCAGGAAGGTTGCCTAACATGTAAGGACTGTGGTTCTTCCAAATGTGGTTAATAATTAATATCAATTATAAAAGCCCCTGCTATTCCAGCAGGGGCTTTTTTTTTGAATCTTATTCCAACTCATTTAGCGTAGCTTTATTTAAGCATTTAGCTCATTAATTATTCCAACTACACATTCCTTACCCTAATGGCATGAGGTTTCTGTCGCTCCACTTTATCCATACCCGGACCAATGGAAAACTGAATACTCTCAACATCAGCTATAATTAGTTCTCCGGTATATGAGTGATTAAAATATTAAGGCAGAAAACCAGGATATGGCCTGGGGAGCATTGGAATCACTGCAGCACAGGCAGCCGCAGGATTAAATGATCTTCCTGCAACTCACTATCTTAAGCAATAGAAGTGAGTTCTTATAATGAAAAAACCAGCTAAAAAATTTAGCTGGTTTTTTATTCTTTTGGGTCTCGTTTAAACTATGCAAAGTATGCATAGATCCCAATAACTACCGCTATAATAAGA
>JAHELO010000316.1 GCA_024644145.1 Christiangramia sp. | reverse complement strand
TAGGTTTTACCAGAGAGAGATCGCTTTTAATACTGGCAGCCACCCCCGGGTACTGTATCTTGACCGCAAGTTCCTTACCGTCTTTTACCGCCCTGTGCACCTGGCCAATACTGGCTGCATTTACGGCAGCAGTATCAAAATTATCGAACAAGTCTTCCGGATACTTCCCAAAGTATTTGTGAAAAGACCTGCGTACCAAGGGGGCCGATAATGGGGGAACCGAAAATTGCGCCAGGGAGAATTTTTCCACATAAGCCCGAGGTAATAGATTCTTATCCATACTAAGCATCTGGGCCACTTTGAGCGCACTTCCCTTTAAGCTTTTTAATCCATCATAAATGTCACCGGCATTGTCTTCGTTTAATTCATCTTTGCCCAGTTCAGGTTGGATAAGCTTCTTGCCGTAATATTTTATATAATTACCCCCGATCTTAACCCCGGTCTTAACCAGTTTACCGGCTCTTTCAATTTTCCCCGTGGGAATTCTGTCTAATGTCTGCATCGTTTCATATCAGTTATTACCGGCTCATTTTATCGCCGTAGAGGAATTTTCCAAAATCTATAATGCTGTCCAATGGTGCATAATCAAATACCTCGAAGATGGTATTCACAGATTTCTCTATAGCCACATCTGTTCGTTCAAAACCGGTAGAACTGTCCTCTTTCCAGAATTTTAAAAGGAAGAGAAATTGTACCCAAACCCCTTCTGCAATAACCGTAGGAGATAAGCTGGAAAACTTGGATTGCGTGTCCTGGTTCCGTTCCTGGACCAACCCCTTTCCAAAATCGCGTATTCGTTTACGGAGACCGCCCAACTGTTCTCTATACTTTAGGGGATGCCGGTCTTGCTCCAGTGCCAGTAGCACATAACTGCGATTCAGGGTGAGCATTTCAAAAAAAGTATAAAAGAAGGTGAGCAGTTTTTCTTTAGGGTTGTATTGTCTATACGCCTTATTCTTAAGGAGAAGGCCCTCTGTTTTCTCGTAAAATGCATTCCAGATTCCTGCCTGAAGGCTTTGGAATGAGCCAAAATGCGCATAAAATTCCTCCTCTTTTATTTTCAGATCCTTACAGAATTTATATACGGATACCGGCTCGGTCCCGTTCTCCAGGACAAAAGCCATATACTGAGCAATGAGGCTGTCAGCAGTGGTTTTGGCGGTGGTAGTTTTGGCTGCCATATTTCAGTTATTTTTGTTTATGCAAATTTATATTATATTAAACAAAAAAGCTGTTAAGTATATGCCAAAAAGAAAACGTGCTTTCAGGGGAAAGCACGTTCATCTAAATAACCAAACCATTTAATTAAGCCTTACAATGTGATCATGTTGAGCTTATGACCATCATATAAATTATTAACCTCGATACAAATATATATTTTGTTTACTAATTAAACAAATTCATTAAACATTAATAATTGTTAAAGTAGTTCATCGAGTGTCAGTTTGTCACTTTTAACAGGGCTGGTACTTTTTTTGCCAATCCTTTAGCGTAATTATAAATACTAGGAATACAATGGCAACAGGTAAGATTAATGTATCAGTAGAGAATATTTTTCCACTGATTAAAAAATTTCTCTACAGCGATCACGAGATTTTCTTAAGGGAACTTATTTCCAACGCTACGGATGCAACATTGAAATTGAAACACCTTACCACTATAGGTGAAGCTTCGGTAGATTATGGAAACCCCATCATAGAGGTTAAAATAGATAAGGAAGGTAAGAAATTACATATCCTGGACCAGGGAATCGGGATGACCGAAGATGAGGTCAGGAAATATATTAACGAAGTAGCCTTTTCAGGAGCTGAAGAGTTCCTGGATAAATATAAAGACACTGCCAAAGATTCCGGTATCATCGGACATTTTGGCCTCGGATTCTATTCCGCTTTTATGGTAGCCGAAAAGGTCGAGATCATTACTAAGAGCTTTAAAGATGAACCGGCTGTTCACTGGACCTGTGATGGTTCTCCTGAATTCACTATGGATACTGCCGAGCGGGATAGTCACGGAACCGAGATCATTCTTCATATCGCAGAAGATTCTACGGAATTCCTGGAAGAGGGACGAATTTCTGAATTATTGAGAAAGTACAATAAATTCATGCCTGTTCCGATCAAATTCGGTACCCGTACGGAAACACTTCCGAAACCTGAAGGAGCTAAAGAAGAGGATGAAGCTCCCACAAAGGAAGTTGATAATATCATCAATAACCCTACCCCAGCATGGACTAAGAAACCTGTAGACCTGGAAGAGTCAGATTATAAAGAATTCTACCGGGAATTGTACCCCATGCAGTTCGAAGAACCCTTATTCCATATTCACCTGAATGTGGATTACCCGTTTAACCTAACCGGTATACTGTACTTCCCTAAATTGACGAACGATCTCAACATTCAGAAAGACAGGATACAGCTCTACCAGAACCAGGTTTTCGTAACAGATAATGTAGAGGGCATCGTACCGGAGTTCCTTACCATGCTTAGAGGTGTTATCGATTCGCCGGATATTCCTTTAAATGTATCCCGTTCCTATTTGCAGGCCGACGGGGCTGTGAAGAAGATCTCTTCTTATATCTCCCGGAAAGTGGCAGATAAATTAACCTCGCTCTTTAAAGAGAACCGTGAAGATTTTGAAAAGAAATGGAATGACATTAAGATCGTCATCGAATACGGGATGCTTTCAGAAGATAAATTCTTTGAAAAAGCAGATAAATTTGCCCTCTACCCTACGGTGGATGGTGATTTCTTCACTTTAGAGGAGTTAAAAGAAAAAATAAAGGGAAACCAAACCGACAAGGACGACAAACTGGTAGTTCTCTATGCTTCGGATCAGCAAGCGCAGCACAGCTATATTAAAGCCGCCAAGGCCAAAGGATACGAAGTTTTACTATTGGATTCGCCCATCGTACCCCATTTAATGCAGAAACTGGAAACTTCCAATGAGAAGTTATCTTTTGCCCGGGTAGATGCAGATCACGTGGATAACCTCATCAAGAAAGAGGATACCCAGATCTCGAAGCTGTCTGATGAGGAGAAGGA
>JAHELO010000016.1:3594-12178 GCA_024644145.1 Christiangramia sp. | reverse complement strand
CTAAGACCTTTAAAATTATAAGGCTTTGTATCAACCTTTTTAGAACCTGCGGCTATTTGAACCCTAAAGGAGACATCTTTATAAATTTGCGGTGCAGGTGGCACCGGAGCATCCTTGGGATCTGTCCCGTGGTCCTGAGCTATATTATCTAAAAGGTCCAGATTGATGGTCTGGCTGTAATTAATTATTGCATTTGTAATGGCCCTGGCCATATCTTCCTGTCCCCTTGTACTATTAAGGTATGGTCCTTCCTGGTTATTAGTTAAAAAACCGGCCTCTACAAGAACACTGGGCATATAAGTTTGATGCAATACAATAAGTCCCATTTGTTTTACACCCCTGTCTTTTCTTTTTAGATCGTTAGCGAACTCTTTTTGTACCATATCTGCCAGCAGAATGCTCTGGTCCAGGTATTCTTCCTGCATAATGGTGAGCCCAATAAAGGATTCCGGAGAATTGGGATCAAAACCCTCATAGGTAACTTCATAGTTCTCCTCCAGGTAGATCACCGAATTCTCTTTTTTCGCCACCTCAAAATTCGTCTCGTTCCGGTTTAATCCAAGCACAAAAGTTTCTGTTCCTGAGGCCTGGGAGTTATGGGCGTTGCAATGAACAGAAACAAAAAGATCGGCATTTGCTTCATTGGCAATTCTTCCCCTTTCAAAAAGTTCAACAAAAACATCGCTTTTACGAGTATAAACTACTTTAATTCCCTCATACTTTTCCAGCGCCTTTCCTATTTTAAGGATGATACTAAGAGCAATATCTTTTTCTTTGAAACCATTGCCCATGTTCCCCGGGTCTTTACCGCCGTGACCGGCATCCAGGACCACAACGAATTCATCTTTTACCGGAGGGTTTTCAGTAGAGAATGCAGGTAAAGACAAACTGGATATAAAAAAGGTAAATACAAAAAGTTTAAGTAAGTTCGTTCTCATAAAAAGCTAACGCTTAAGTAGGTTGAATATTTTAATTACTATTTTTCCATCAGACGCAAATCCCAGCTGAAAAAATATATGTAATTTTGGTTTTGCAAAAAGCAAGCCAATCCGTACAAAAATAGCACTTAAAGCATTGCAAACAAATATCCCCAATACACTTTTTTGCTTCGTTTTCACGCTGTTCTTTTCAGTTATTCTTAATGCACAGGAGATTGAATCCAACTCCATTCCAGTAAGATCTGAAAGAGACTCAATCGCCCCTGCCATAGACACAAAGGAGATCGTGGGCCAGCTACAGGAACAGGATACCATCAAGAGAGATACTGTTAGAAAACCCCGGTTATTAACAGACATTGTAGATTATACGGCTAAAGATTACATGAGATTAAGCCCAAAAGAGAATAAAATGTATCTCTATAATGAAGCTCGAATCATTTTTGGGGATATGACCATTGAAGCCGGGTTGATAATCATAGACAATGAAAAAAGTGAGGTTTACGCCTACGGAATTGAAGACTCTGTAGGTACATATACACAAAAACCTATTTTCACACAGGCGCAAAGAAAAGTTGAACCAGATTCCATAAGATTCAATTTTAAGAGCGAGCGAGCACTGGTTTATAATTCACGGACACAGGAAGCTGAATTCAATGTGAAAGGAATGGTTACCAAGCGCGAAAACGACTCGGTATATTTTATGAAAAATGTGAGGTTCACCACTTCTGAAGATATAGACGACCCGGAATATTTCTTTTATGCAAGGAGAATAAAGTTCGTACCGCAGAAAAAGATCGTCTCCGGCCTGGTAAATATGTACATAGCAGACGTGCCTACCCCACTGGGATTACCTTTTGGATATTTCCCCCTAACCGAAGAAGAAACCTCCGGATTTATTATTCCATCATTTGGAGACAGCCAGTATGGATACAATCTCCAGAACGGCGGATATTATTTTGCGATAAGCGATTATGTAGATCTCTTAACACTCGGAAGTTATTATACCAATGGTTCCTATACGCTCGAATTTTCTTCCAACTACGCCAAACGGTACAGGTACAGAGGTAATGCCAGGGTGAGATATGAGAAATTATTTAACAGTGAAAGAGGTTTTCCAGATTTTAGCGAACGTTCTTCATATAATATTCAATGGAGCCATAGCCAGGATGCTAAGGCCAATCCCAGTTCAAGATTTTCTGCTTCGGTAAACCTTGGTAGTAGTGAATATTATGCGGAATCCATCAATCAGTCTAACCAGGGAAATTACCTGAACAATACCTTAAGCTCTTCTGTTTCTTATAGCAAGACCTTTCCAGGGGAACCCCAGGTAAATCTAAGTTTAGCTGCCCGGCATTCGCAAAATACCAGGACCCAGGAAATAAATCTTAGTTTACCTACCCTACAATTAAGTATGTCCAGGATTTACCCTTTTGCACCTTCAGGTGGAGCGAAAAAGGGTCTTATTCAGAATGTAAATTTCCAGTATAGTTTAAGGGCAGAAAATCAAATGAATACGGTAGATTCGTTATTCTTTAAACCCGAAATGTTCCGCGATGCCAGAGTTGGCGCCCAGCACTCCATACCTTTATCTACGAATTTTAAACTATTCAAATTCCTGAGTGTTAGTACAGGAACCAGTTACGAGGAAACATGGGTTTCAAAAACCTTTGAGAGATCTTATGACCCCGTTCTTGACGATGTGGTTATTGACACCATTAGCGGCTTTGATTCTTACCGAACCTATAATTTCAATGCCAGTATTGGAACCACCATTTATGGTTTAAAGAATTTTGGAAAAAATAAAAAGATACAGGCTATAAGACATGTGATGAGGCCTTCTATTAGTTATAATATCAATCCCGGTTTTGACAGGTTTTATGATACTTATGAGCGGGACAGCCGGAATATACCAGGCCAGATTGAACTGGTAGACTATTCAAGGTTTGATGGAACTTTATACGGCGCACCTGGCAGGAATTTTTCCAGTTCCATTGGCCTTAGTTTAAGCAATACTTTTGAGGCTAAAGTGAGAGATAAAGACAGCACAGCTACTGAGCCTAAAAGAATAACCTTATTAAATAACTTTAGCGTTAGCACAAGTTATAATCTTGCCGGTGACTCCCTGAAATTATCTCCCATTTCCCTTCGTGGTTCCATACCGATTGTAAAGAACAAGCTTGATATAAATTTTGGCGGGAGTCTCGATGTATATGCCCTGGATAATAATAACCGCAGGATAGACAAACTTAATATTGAAAACGGCGGAAGCTTATTCCGGCTTACCAATGGTAGTGTTAACTTTGGCTATTCTTTTTCCAGTAAGGATTTTGAAGGTGGCGAAAAAGAAGAGACAGATGAACTGGACAATGAGACCTTTAGAAATGGAGGTAGGCCTGATGATCTCTTCGGAAAGGGAATGGGCCCGGATGGAGAACTTTTTGAAAAAGATCCGTTTGAAGGAAAAGAAAAAGAAAATGAAAGCTCGTGGTATAATTATAAAATACCATGGGATGTGCGTTTAGCTTATTCCATGAATTATTCTAACCGTGCCAGGCAAAGTGAGATCTCGGCGCATTCCATTATGTTTAACGGTAATGTGGAACTCGCACCTAAATGGCAAATTGGTGTTAGTTCGGGTTATGATCTTGTAAATAACGGAGTAACACCTACACAGCTAAGATTTCAAAGAGACCTTAACAGCTGGATGATGAGCTTCAGTTGGGTCCCATTCGGTACAAGGAAATCCTGGAACTTCCTTATCAGGATCAAGGCAAATGTATTAAGTGATATTAAATACGATAAGCGAAGAGCGCCAGATAGAAGACTATAAGTATATTTAGTACGTTTTGCTTTAACCCATTCTTAAAAAATTTTTGATATTATTAAAAATGAGACTATGAAAAAGATCGTACAAACACACAATGCACCGGCACCTATAGGCCCATATAATCAAGCTGTTTTTGCAGGTAACACCCTTTATATTTCAGGCCAGATCGCGATAGATCCAAAAACCGGAGACCTGAATACCGAAGACCTTGAAGAAGAAACAGTGCAGGTTTTGGAAAATCTTAAAGCTATTCTTACAGAAGCAGGTCTAAGCCTCGAAAATGTGGTAAAGACTTCCATTTTTATTAGTGACATGAATAATTTCAGTAAGATCAATGAGGTATACTCTCGTTATTTTGAGTCTGAAAATGCACCGGCCAGAGAAACTGTGGAAGTTGCTAATCTCCCGAAATTTGTAAATGTTGAAATTAGCGCAATAGCTGTTAAATTCTAAAATCTAAAGACCTTTAATAAGCAACCTTGCAGTTGCCGGATTGGTGGCCAGAGGTATATTATGCACATCACATAGCCTCATAAGCATAAAAATATCAGGCTCGTGTGGGTGCTTATCCATTGGATCCCTGAAAAATATGACCATATCCACCAAACCTTCTGCGATCCTCGACGCTATTTGAGCATCACCGCCTAAAGGGCCAGAAAGTAATTTTTCAACTTTATATCCGGCAGCTTCGGTTTTTGATCCAGTGGTGCCGGTAGCAATCAGTTTAATTTCATTAGAATGAAGAGTCTCGCTAAATTCATTTAAAAACTGAACCATTTCGGGCTTCTTGCCATCGTGGGCTATTATAGCAATGGTCATCATATTAGGTAGAAAGTATTTCAGAGATCCTTAGCAGATCCTTATTAATGGTATGTTTACCTTTAAATGCCTGGTCTAAACTACAGGATTCAATTTCATTGTTCATCATCCCCACCATAAGGTTTTTCTTTCCGTCCAGCAGTAGTTCAACTGCTTTAACCGAAAGTCTGCTGGCAAGCACCCTGTCAAAACAACTTGGTCGTCCGCCTCTTTGAATATGCCCTAATACCGTTACTCTGGCATCATAATATGGGAGGTTTTTCTTAACGTATTCGGCCAGTTCAAAAACATTTTTCCCGATCTTATCGCCTTCAGATACCACCACGATGCTGGAGGTTTTACCTGCCCTTCTACTCCTTTCGAGAGAATCCAAAAGTCTTTCAAGTCCCAGGTCTTCTTCAGGAATAAGTATCTCTTCAGCCCCAGCCCCTATTCCGCTGTTCAAAGCAATAAACCCGGCATCTCTACCCATCACTTCCACGAAAAACAATCGGTTGTGAGAACTGGCGGTATCACGAATCTTATCTATAGCTTCTACAACTGTATTCAATGCGGTGTCATACCCAATGGTATAATGGGTGCCGTAAATATCATTATCTATGGTACCCGGAACTCCGATCACAGGGATATTATGTTCCTCACTAAAAACCTGTCCTCCTCTAAAGGTACCATCCCCACCAATCAGGATCATGGCATCCACTTCCGCATCGATTAAATTCTTGGCTGCTTTAGCTCTTCCTTCTTCAGTTAAAAATTCTTTAGACCGGGCAGACTGCAATATGGTACCACCCTGGTTAACGATATTACGAACGCTTCGTGCATTTAAATTAATAGATTCTGCATTAATCATTCCCTGAAATCCCCTGTAATATCCCACACAATCTGTATGATAGTATGCACAGGTTCTAACTACTGCCCTTATCGCGGCATTCATTCCTGGTGAATCTCCCCCAGAGGTCATCACGCCGATACGTCTAACTTTTTTAGCCATAAAAGATTTTTATTGAAGATTTAAATCTACAAACTAAATTTTAAGAATAGCACATAAAGCCCTATTTCCGCCAAATTTACAGGCATAGAAATGAAACTGAACTAAATCTATATTAAATTTTTGTTAGTTGTCGCTTACCCCGGAAAAATTGATATACGCTGGAGCCGGAGAATTGGCGGCTTCAACTTTTTCAATTTTTTCTTCTGGTATTACCAGCTGAGTGTTGGCAATTTTCCGGATAAGCTCCTTGAAGGTATCAAAATCTACATTATAGGAAAGGCCTACTCCCTGTGTGAATCCAATTTCTTCCCCTATGAACTGAATATTGTTCTCCCGGTTAAACACTTTCGCCCTTAGGCTTCCATCCTCATTTAGGAGAAATTCAATTTCCAGATCACCAATAATAACAGATTCTGTCACACCTCCAATAGGTACTCCCACCTGCCCGTTTATTATCACGCGATCTGTGATTTGTGTAGAAAGCGTTAGCCCGAACCTATCCACGGTTTGCTGATCTGGGGTACGATCACCCTGAACATAATTTACACCCACCTGGAATTTACCATCATCATCGGCGAAAATATCATTTACGATACTCGATGCCCTTTCGGCAAGAGTTCCGTAGATGGCAGCCCCTTTTAAACCAAATTCACTGTAAAATGTTCCCTGAGTAACCAGAAAAAGTGCCTGTAATTCTGTACTCGCACGGTCATCTATCCTGTACTGAAGCTCAGATTTTACAGTTGAACTGGCACTAGGGAAGTCTATTTCAAATCCTATTTCTGGTTGCTCTATGTCTCCCTGCAAATTTATCACCACTTCTACCGGAATCTTGCGATTAACAGAAGGATTTTCCAGCAACACTGCGGGATTCGCATTTAAAGAATAAACAGCGCTCACGTCTAATTGAGCTCCCATTGGGTCACCATTCCAGTTAATACTACCTCCAGATTCTACTGTAAATACTTTTTGAACCAACCCGGCATATTTAAAATTATAAACCCCTTCATACACCACGAAGTCTCCCCACATGTTAAATTTTCCGTTGGTATTGATTTCAAGAAGGAGGTTTCCTGAGCCACGACCCCTTAGGGTACTACCACTGGTTTTATCTACTACTATCTCCACTTCTGCTGCATTGGTAACATCGAGGTCAAAAATAAGTTCTACACCTTTTACCTCCGGGATCTCTATATCTTCCCCGGCCAGTTTAGCGGCCTTCTCCTCCGGGCTAAGGAATCTGATAAAAGAATTATCCCCAACAGATTCTGTATCACTTAATGGAATTTTAAAGACCGTGCCTCTTGCAGTGGCTGCCGTCACGTCTATTACCAATTCATCTGTAGGACCTTTTATGGTGGCCTCACCATCTATAAATGCGGTTCCGTAATACAAGGCATCCTCATCTGCCTTGGTGTCTAATACAAGCATTCTGTTAGACTGAAGAGAAAGATCCAGAAACCATTCAGAAAAATTACGGTGCGATATGGTCCCGTCCAGAATTCCGGAAGTTTTATACTTGGAATCAACAATATCTATATTGTCAAATACAAATTTTTGTTTCGTAAGATTTACACGGGCTTCATCCTGAAAATCAATATCTACATTCAAATAAGGAATTCTTAAGCCGGCCTTGTTCAACCTGATACTACCAGAAAAATTAGGATTTTTATAATTTCCGGTTACGAATGCCCTACCAGTTGCAAATCCCCTGATATCGGTTAGAACATCAGCACCTAATGGGGTGAATATAGACATGTTTAGCCGGTTGAGATTCACTTCAAGGTCTATCAATGGTTCATCCCGGCCAACATTAATATCTCCAATGGCAGATAACGATTCAAAGCCTTCTTTTTTAAGCAATGCATACACCGAATAATTGGTGAGATCATTATTGCCTTCTACATCCAGCCGGAGATCTCCCATTAGAATATCGTTAACTTTCAGCGAATCAACCTTTAAATTTGTATTAGGGAAATATGCACCACTCTCCTGAAGAAGATCCAGGTCCCCATTCAGCGTCCCGGCGAGATGCAAACTGTCTATTTCAGGAGTGATCTTGCCAATATCTACATTAGCAAATTTCATCTTAAAATTCTTATAAGTAGAATCCCGCATCGCCCCACTAAGCCTGATCTCCTCATTCTTATGGCTCATCACCAGGGAATCTATTTGCAAATCCCGGAAATTATTATCGAATACGATCTTATTACTACGGTTGCTCTCTTCATTAAGATACCAGACCTTATCCTTAAACCTGAAATCTGATCTCTGAATTCCCACAACAGATTTATTGTTTTCGTTGATCGTATGGAACAGGTTTAAATTGAATACATCTTCATTTGATTTTCCTCCTTTAAATTCTGAACGTATAAACAGGGTATCTCTCTGGGTAACATTAATAAAGCTGAATTCAGAAAAATTGTACAAATTGGTAGCTACACTATCTGCTTCGAAAAAAGTATTATAAATAGGGTTTGTATTATCTACCTGAAGGTTAATGTTCTCTATCATATTCTCAAAGACATCTATCCTTGGAGATTTAAAGGTCAACCGGAATTCAGATTCATCAGACTCCACTCTACCTCTTATAAATGTATTGGGCGCCAGTTCTATTTGAGGAAAAAACACTTCAACAATCTGGTTATAAATATCAAAATCGAATTCCATATACTGATTGGTAGTAATGGTCTTCGCTTTATAATTTGTATAAATACTACCAATGGAATTCTCTACCAAAGACCCCACTTCCTTAATATTGAAAACACCGGAAACTTCCCCGTTAATTACATCTGGTGAGTTGATGGTAATGGTTCTAACAGGACCCTCAAAACTTGACGTTATATTTAGATCATCAAAATAATACAGATCATTCTGATTCCTGTAGGAAGTATTTAAGAGTAGAATATCCCCGAATACATTATCTACAGTGGTCCCCTTCATATTCATAATTACATCACCCTTAAAAACAGAAATGCTGTCTCGGCTTACAAAGTTCAGGGTGTTCAG
>JAHELO010000016.1:0-3584 GCA_024644145.1 Christiangramia sp. | reverse complement strand
AGACCATTAAATTCCATTTGCAGGTTTGGATCGTCTGCAACAAAATATCCATTAAATAAGGGGTTCCTCAAATTCCCGATTATCTGAATATTTTTATAGGTATAATTATTATAAGTGATCCTGGAAATAGCCCCTCTAAGCTGGGTATTCAAATCTTCCTGGTTAAAACCGCTACCATCAAAATTTATATTAAAACTGGTTTTACCCAGTTTGTTATTTTTTATCAGTTTACCCAGATTAATATCCCTAAAGATCAATTTCCCCTTGTAAGTAGAAGTAGATGAACTATTAAAGTTATTAAGAACAAAATCTGCATCTGCAGAACCTAACTGACTGGTTAAATATACATCTGCATCCAGGGAAGTATTGGTTACGTAGGTATGTCCTTTAAGATTTACATTCCCGAAATCTCTCAGGTTTTCTGGTAGTTTACCTAATAAGGGCCCGGGAAGAAAATTCACCATATCATAGTAGTTGGTATAAAAATCTGAAAAACTACCATCCATGCTAAAATCATCTGAATCTTTCGAAAATGAGCCTTTTATCTGGAAGTTCCCATAAATCTCTGTACGATCTAACCCCTGAAGGGCAAGATCTTCCAGTTTAAAGTCGTTTAAGGTGCCAGATAACCTGGTTTTAAAATTCAGGATCTGGTCATCACCAAAACCTTCATAAAAAGCCTGTAAATCATTACTAGATAATACACTTTGCCTGAAATCTGCCTCTACATGCACCAGGTTCTCAAAATCTGAGAAATCTGAGAGATCATAAGTAAAAAACAAGTCGGCATTAACCACAGAGCCTGGAGTTTGAAGCTGCATGTCTACCAGGTTCATACTATTTGGGTCATAATGGAACTTAGTAGCTAAATTGTCTATTTTAATTCCTCGATGTTCATAGCCCTTCAGCATCCCAATATCAATATCAATATTAGCGCCATCTACCTGAAGTTCGTTGGCATATATATTAAGATCTTCAACGATTACCACATCCTGTTTATCCAGATTCTCGTCAATATAGCTGTACCTGCTATTAAGAATCTGGACATTCCTGGCATTCAATTCAAAATGTGTGGAATCACCCGTTGGTTCTTTGCGTAGTTTTTCTATCAGTATTCCAAGATTATCCCGGTCTTCATTTTTATACCTCCGCATTCTCATGTCTAAGCCGTTAATACGGGTATCCCCTAGATTAGGAGAATTGTTAACAAGATTTGCGAAACTGATGATGGACGATCGTATCTCTTTTGCGGTTAATAAGGTATCGGCGTGATGATCTTCAACATATATTTCATTGAGTTTCACATTCCCGAAATAACTAAGGGAAACCTTACCAATAGAGATATTTACATCGTTATTTTCCTTAAGGGAATCGGTAAGCTTTTTAGCTACAGATGTTTGAACTGCAGGAATGGAAAATACAATCAATAAAATAATGAATAACAAAACGAGGGCAACCAGCGTTCGTGTTAGTATTTTCCAGAATTTTTTGATACGTTATTATGTTTTAACTTTGCGTCTAATTTACAACTTCTATGTCCAATAATTTCTGATGACAGCGCAAAAAATCAACATTCTCGCCATTGAATCTTCATGTGATGATACAGCTGCGGCTGTACTTTGCAACGGAAAAATCCTTTCTAATATTGTTGCTACACAAGAAGTGCATCAACAATACGGAGGAGTAGTTCCAGAATTAGCCTCCAGAGCCCACCAGCAAAATATCGTTCCGGTGATACATCAGGCACTGGCGAAGGCAAATATCGATAAAAAAGATGTTTCTGCAATTGCTTTTACCAGAGGGCCCGGATTAATGGGTTCCCTGCTGGTGGGGACATCTTTTGCAAAATCACTTTCTATGGGATTAGATATTCCCCTCATTGAGGTAAATCATATGCAGGCACATATCCTGGCACACTTTATTGAAGAGGATGGATTTGACAAACCTGAATTTCCATTTCTGGCCATGACAATTAGTGGAGGTCATACCCAGATAGTAAAAGTGACAGATTATTTTGAGATGGAAGTCATTGGCGAAACCATGGATGATGCCGTAGGTGAAGCTTTTGATAAAAGCGCAAAAATTCTTGGACTGCCTTATCCCGGTGGACCTTTGATAGATAAATATGCTCAGGACGGCAACCCGAAAGCATTTAAATTCCCAAAACCTAAAGTTGATGGATTGAACTTTAGTTTTAGCGGATTTAAAACTTCAGTACTGTATTTCGTACAGCGGGAAACTAAAAATGATCCTGAATTTATAGAAAAGAATCTAAAAGATATCTGCGCCTCAATTCAATATACCATTATTGGAATTCTAACCGATAAACTAAAGAAAGCCGTTAAGGAAACAGGGATCAATCAGGTCGCCATTGGCGGCGGTGTTTCGGCTAATAGTGGAATAAGACAGGCCCTGAGGGATGCGGAGAAAAAATGGGGATGGAAATGTTATATCCCGAAATTCGAATATACTACAGATAATGCAGCTATGATAGGAATTGCAGGCTACCATAAGTTTCTTAACCAGGACTTCGCCGATTTTTCAATTACCGCTCAATCACGATACAAATTTTAATATGCAGCTATTTTATAATCCCGATATTTCTGAAAAGGATAAACAAATCATTTTTCAAAGGGACGAGAGCAAACATATTGTAAAAGTACTTAGGAAGAAGGAAGGAGATATTCTTAATATCACTAACGGAAAGGGCCTTTTAATCCATGCTGAGATCATTAAGGCCGACATAAAACAATGTCTGGTGCTAGTAAATTCAATAGAAAAGCAACCACCTCCGCCCTATTATCTTCATTTAATCGTGGCTCCCACTAAAATGAACGACCGGTATGAATGGTTTCTTGAAAAGGCAATGGAAATTGGGGTTCATGAGATCACGCCAATAATCTGCGATCACAGCGAAAGGAAAGTAGTTAAGCTTAATAGATTTGAAAGGGTGTTGCAAAGTGCCATGAAACAATCCCTGCATTCCCGAATGCCACAACTGAACGAACCTGCAAGTTTTACAAATTTTATAAATCAAGAAACCAAGGGGCTTAAATTTATAGCTCATTGTGAAGAAGAAGCAGAAAAATCATATCTTCAAAACAAAATAATCCCAGGCGAAACCGTTAATATTCTTATTGGCCCTGAAGGCGATTTCAGCCGGAATGAAATTGAAAGTGCCCTGGAAAAAGGCTGGAATGCGGTAAGTTTAGGCGACAGTAGATTGCGTACTGAAACAGCTGCAATTGTAGCCTGCCACACGGCTGCACTCATAAATCAGAACTAAAAATGAATATAACCAAGGTATTTATATTTATACTTTTATCTGGTATATTTAACCTGGTTACTGCTCAGGAAGTCGCGGTCTTGAAATATAGCGGCGGTGGTGACTGGTATTCAAATCCCACTGCACTACCCAACCTTATCAAGTTTTGTAATAATAATATCAATACCAAAATAGACCTGAGGCCTGCTACTGTAGAACCCGGGAGCACAGATATTTTTCAGTTTCCTTTTGTACACATGACAGGACATGGAAATGTGATCTTTAGTGATAATGAAGTCGAAAACCTTAGAAATTATCT
>JAHELO010000315.1 GCA_024644145.1 Christiangramia sp. | reverse complement strand
CTCTTTTTCCGAAAAATTATGATGATCTGGATACTTAAGATGCCTTAATTTAATTTCCTTTTTTGAGAGATATTGAACTAGCGGCGTGGGATTTGCTATCCCTGTGACCAGTACGAAATCTACAGGATCTATATCCCTAACAGCAATCCTTTTTCCTTTTGAAATAATTTCTTCAGCATATTTAATCGTAGTGAACAACACTTTCTGGTGGGAACCCGGCTGTAATTTTAAACGCAAAAGTTCCATTTCATCATTAGACAGAGATCCGGGACATTTAGTAACCACAATTATATCTGCTCTTTTAGCCCCGCTGGAAGATTCTCTTAAATTTCCAGCAGGCAAAATAAGGTCATCCTTATACAGGTCGCCATATGCGGTAAGTAGTATATACAGGCCGGCCTGCACTTTTCTATGTTGAAAAGCGTCATCAAGCAGGATCACATCGGGAGTAGATTTCAGCAATTCTGAAATTCCCCTTCTGCGATTCGCATCTACCGCCACAAGAGTTTCAGGATATTTGTTTTTGAACTGCAAAGGCTCATCTCCAGACATCGATACAGGATCGTTTACATCTACAACATGAAACCCTTTTCCTTCCCGTTTATATCCCCGGCTAAGCGTGGCGATCTTATATTTTTCACTTAATAAATTGAGTAAATATTCTATCATTGGTGACTTGCCTGTCCCACCCATGTTGAGATTACCCACAGCGATCACAGGAACATCAAATGATTCAGATTTTAGCAGTTCAATATCATATAGTATATTACGAACCTCAGTTATTCCGTGGTATATCAGGGATAATGGAAAGAGTAATTTTCTGGGATTCGGCATAAAAGGCTTCGTATAATATTTATATTTGAATCACTGGTGAACAATAGAGTGAGAAACTGAATAGTATTTCTACAATTCCCTAATTTGTCCCCGCAAAACTGAAAGCTAAAATATTAAATTATGATCATACAGGAAGTAATAGATCTTATAGAAGAATTTGCACCTACCCCATATGCCGAAGATTTTGATAATGTTGGATTACTGGTGGGCGATCCCCGGGAAAAAGTATCTGGAGCCTTGATTACTCTGGACACCCTGGAGGCAACTATAGATGAAGCAATAGCAAAGAAATGCAATCTCGTCATCAGCTTTCATCCTATTATATTTACTGGTCTTAAAAAGTTAACCGGAAGAAACTATGTAGAAAGAACTGTATTGAAGGCGATCAAAAATGATATCGCTATTTATGCCATCCATACCGCGCTGGATAACCAATATAAAGGCGTGAACGATATGATCTCCGAAAAAATAGGCCTGAAGAATCGTGAGATTCTTATTCCACGGAAAGATTCAATTAAAAAACTAATAACTTTTGTACCTGGGAGAGAAGCAGACAATGTTCGGGAAGCCTTATTTCAGGCCGGGGCCGGCAGCATTGGCAATTATGACAATTGCAGCTTTAATATTACCGGCAAAGGCAGTTTTAAAGGCAACGAGAATTCAAACCCTGTGGTAGGGGAAAGAGGAAAGATTCATTACGAAGAGGAAATACAAATTGGGGTTACCTACCCGTCACATTTAGAATCGAAGATCCTGAAAAATTTATTTAAAGCTCATCCCTATGAGGAGGTGGCGTACGAAACCCACACACTGGATAATATTAATCAACATCTGGGTATGGGTATGATTGGCGAATTGGAAACGGAAATGCATGAGGAAGCTTTTTTAAATAAAATAAAAACTATTTTCAATTCGGGTTGTATAAGACATTCAAAGCTACTTCAAAAACCTATCAAAAAAGTCGCTGTACTGGGAGGCAGTGGCGCTTTTGCCATCAATAATGCCAAAGCGGCAGGGGCCGATATTTTTATTACTGCAGATCTTAAATACCATGACTTCTATAAAGCCGAGGAAAAGCTGGTACTGGCAGATATAGGACACTATGAAAGTGAACAGTTTACAAAAAATTTACTATATTCTTTTCTTAGCAAAAAAATTAGTAGTTTTGCACTTATTTTAGCAGATACAAATACCAATCCAATACATTATTTATAATATGGCGAAAAAAAACGATGTTACTGTAGAAGAGAAGTTAAGATCCCTGTACGATCTTCAATTGGTGGATTCACGAATTGATGAAATTAGAAACGTACGTGGTGAACTTCCTCTAGAAGTAGAAGATCTTGAAGATGAAGTAGCAGGTTTGAACAGACGCCTGGAGAAACTGGATGCAGATATAGAGGTCATTGAAAATGACATCAAGAACAAGAAGAACCAGATTGAGGAGTCTAAAACTACCATCAAGAAATATTCTGAACAACAGAAAAACGTTCGTAACAATAGAGAATTCAATGCTCTAAGCAAGGAGGTAGAATTTCAGGAACTTGAAATCGAACTTTCTGAAAAGCACATTAAGGAATACAAAGCGAAGATTGAGCAAAAGAAAGAAATAATTACCCAAACTAAAGAGAAGCTATCTGAGCGTCAGGAACATCTTAAACATAAAAAGAATGAACTTGATGAGATCCTTAAAGAAACTGAAAAGGAAGAACAGGCTCTTATAGACAAATCTAAGGAATACGAGGAGAACATCGAGGAAAGACTTGTTACTGCTTATAAAAGGATTAGAAGTAATGTAAAGAATGGTCTTGCTGTAGTACCGGTTGAGCGTGGTGCATCTGGAGGTTCTTTCTTCACTATCCCACCACAGGTGATCATGGAGATCGCAGGTCGCAAAAAGATTATTACAGATGAACACAGTGGTAGAATTCTTGTAGACGAGGAACTGGCTAAAGAAGAGCAGGAAAAAATGCAATCTATGTTTAAAAAGTTCTAGAACTTTTTATTCTTTCATATTAACTGCCTGGAAAATTTAATAGGATCTCATGATCTGAAGTAAATGTTTTCAGGCAGTTTTTTTATTTCTCATTGTCAAAGTAATTTCGCGTTTTGTTTGATTAACAAGTATTTCACAATAAACGAACAATTAAAGTTTACCTTTATCTTACCCATTATCGTTTATTATGAGAACTACAATACTTCTGGTATTCCTACTGTTAGGAA
>JAHELO010000314.1 GCA_024644145.1 Christiangramia sp. | reverse complement strand
AAATAGATAGAAATCTCGAAGCCCAGCAAAAAGCTAAAGCGAAAGCCTAGCTTGTAAATTCTAAAGTTTTGAAACTTGATCTTCAAAATATTCCACGCAGAAAAAATCTTTCGAAAGATGACTTTCTGCGGGAATATTGGAAGCCTAAGAAACCTGTTGTAATTGAGGATCTGGCAGAGAGCTGGCCTGCAACTCGAAAATGGAGTTTTGAATATTTCAGGGAGAAAGCCGGGGAGATTATAGTGCCTTTATACGACGGGAAGCCTGCTAGCGGCAGGCAAAAATCACACGGCCCTGCGAAAAGAATCTCTTTCGCCGAGTATATTGATATACTGCAACAGGGGCCTACAGATCTAAGAATGTTCTTTTTTAACCTTCTCCAGAATTGTCCAGAGCTGGTTAATGATTTTAATTATCCGGATCTGGGGATTAAATTTTTCAAAAAATTGCCGGTATTATTCGTTGGCGGTGAAGGATCCAAGGTGGTAATGCACTACGATATGGATCTTGCCAATAACTTCCATTTCAATTTTGTGGGAGAAAAGAAAGTCATTCTATATCCGCCAGATCAAACGGGCTTGCTTTATAAGGTGCCTTACTCTATCGTGAGTATGGAGATAATTGATATGGATAATCCCGATTTCCATAAATATCCCGCTCTCTCTAAAGCAAAGGGTTATGAGACTACATTAAAACATGGAGATGCTCTTTATATACCATCTCAATGGTGGCATTTTATTAAATACGAAAAGGCCAGTTTATCTCTTACCTTACGCTCGCTGCCCCGGTCTCCCAGGAAAATAGCTGAAGTGCTTAACAATCTGTTGTTCATTAGAAATTACGATAATTTAATGCGTAAATTCAAGGGTCAGAAATGGATAGATTATAAGAACGCAGTTGCAGTGAAAAGGACTCATAGAAATGCAGGTATTGAAAATTGAAGCGAGATACGATGAAACTAGATCCTATACCCAGAGTAAAAAAAATTACAAAATCAGAATTTCTAAAGAACTATGTACAGCCCCAAAAACCTGTGGTGATAGAAAAACTGATTGAGGACTGGCCGGCCTACGAAAAATGGGATCTTGAGTATATAGATAAAATGGCAGGCGATAGAACGGTGCCGCTTTATGATGATCGTCCAATTTCTTCTAAATACAAGTTTAATGAAGCTCATGCCGAAATGAAAATGCATGAATACATTAAAATGTTAAAGAATGGTCCTACCAATTACCGGATCTTTCTATATAATTTAATGAAGGAAGTGCCTGATTTTCAGAAGGATTTTAGTTTTCCAGATATAGGTTTAAGATTTTTGAAACAGCTGCCTATGTTATTCTTTGGCGGGGAGAATTCCAGGGTTTTTATGCATTATGATATCGATTATGCGAATATTTTGCATTTTCATTTTCACGGGAAAAAGCAATGCATCCTGTTTCCGCCATCAGAGAGCAAGCATCTTTATAAAGTTCCTCATGCCTTAATTGCTCGTGAAGACATAGATTTTAACGATCCAGACCTGGATAAATTTCCAGCTTTAAAGCATGCTAATGGATTTATTACAGAACTGAATCACGGTGAAGCACTATACATGCCAGAGGGCTACTGGCACCATATGACCTATCTTACGGCTGGCTTTTCCATGAGTCTCCGGGCCACACCACGCACTCTTACAAATTTTTCAAAAGCGGTCTACAACTTGATTTTTATGCGCCATTTTGATAATTATATGCGTAAGGTACGAGGGCAAAAATGGATAGATTATAAAAATGAACAGGCGGTTAAACGAACGCATAAAAAAAATAAAATCAGTCTATGATTTCATTTAAACAATCAAACACGAAATTGGATTCATAACCCTTTCTCATTAGGTGATCTGCCAGTTTCTTTTTCTTTTTGAATGTATTGGGTTCTGATATTTTATCAGATTTCTTTTCTGCCAGGTCAAAAAGGGTTGCTCTATACTCGGTTTCTTTTATTTCTAAAAGTCCTAGTTTGATAATGGGAGTGGAGATCTCTCTTTTTTTAAGTTCCTGGGAGATCTTGATTCTACCCCATTTTTTGATCCTGAATTTTCCCCGCACAAAACTACGGGCAAATCTTTCTTCATTAAGAAAGTTATCCTGCATTAGCGCTATGATGATCTTTTCTTTAGCTTCGGTGATCATCCTCATTTCGTTGAGTTTGTCTTCCACTTCTTTCTGTGAGCGCTCACGGTAAGAGCAAAAGTTCATAAGCTTCTGCAAGGCTTCATCGATAGTATAGGATTTCTGATTATACGATCTCATGATGCGAAGATAGGGATATTGAAATATTGTAAAGTCGCTGAAATCAAAAAAGCCTCCCAGTTAAGGAGGCTTTTAATAGTTTATGACAGAAAGATCTTATTTAGCCTTTTTGTTCAATCTTCCTTCTGCAAGTTTGTCCAGTTTATTGTCGGCATCGTATTCTTCATCAAGCGTTTCCTGAAGTTTTTTGGCAATATCCTTATGTCCTAATTCTTTGGCATACCGTACCACCGTACCATATCCTGCAATTTCGTAGTGCTCTACGCGCTGCGCATCTGCTATAAGGCCGGCATCGCGGACTTCTTCAGAAGCATCTTCTTTTAAAAAGTCTTCGACCTCCTCTATCAGTCCTTTCATCGCTTTGCATGTTTCACCATTCGGGCTAATATTTAATTCTTTGCAGATTACTTCTAAACGGCTTTTTTGCTCTTTGGTTTCTTCAAGATGACTTTCAAACGCCTTTTTTAATTTTTCGTCATGTGCTTTTTTGGCCATTTTTGGAAGGGCTTTAATAAGCTGACTTTCTGCACTGAAAAGGTCTTTTAGTTGATGCTCAAACAGATCTTTTAAATCTTTCATGATCTTATATTTATTGGTTAATAAAGTATAAATCTAATCCTGAATTAGTTGCGTTTGAGTTAAAGCTGTACTAAAGCTTTGTTGCCTAAATATTAAAAATTAGTAGGCTTGCAAACCAGGAAAATTTGAAGTATTGAATGGCCTGTTTTTTATTGTTAGTGTTTACAATTAGTACAAAAAAAAACGCCTCTCAATTGCTTGA
>JAHELO010000313.1 GCA_024644145.1 Christiangramia sp. | reverse complement strand
AGTCCCATGATAAGGGGTTTTGCAACCAACCGGTTATTATTAACAGTGGACGGGGTGCGCATGAATTCGGCTATATTCCGCAGCGGAAACCTTCAGAACGTGATCTCTGTAGATCCATTAATGGTCGAAGGAGCTGAGGTGGTGATGGGACCTGGCTCTGTAGTGTACGGTAGTGATGCCATTGGCGGGGTTATGAATTTCTTTACCCTGAAACCCAGGTTCAGCTTTCATGAAGAAACAACGGTCACAGGAAATATCTATACCCGTTTTTCTACCGCCAACAATGAGAATACCGTTCATGCTGATGTAAACGTGGGAAGGGAGAATTGGGCGTTTCGCTCGGGTATTACCTATTCAGATTTCGGAGATCTGAAAATGGGGGAGCATGGCCCTGATGATTACCTGCGTAATGAAATTGCCGTGAGACAAAACGGGATGGATGTTATGCTTAAAAGTGATGACCCCCTGGTGCAAAAGCCAACCGGATACGATCAACTGAATTTACTTCAGAAAATAAAATATATGCCTTCTAAAGACTGGGATTGGAACCTTGGGCTTATTTATTCTGAAACTTCAGATTTCCCGAGATACGACCGGCTTTATAGAAAACGAAATGGTGTGCTGCGCTCTGCCGAATGGTATTACGGGCCCCAAAAGTGGTTTATGGGAAATTTGAATGTGAACCATAGAAGCAATTCAGAATTCTATGATAAAGTTCAGTTCACAGGGGCTTACCAGGATTTTGCTGAAAGCAGAAATGACAGAAATTTTGGTGATGAGATCCTGTATTCCACCAGAGAAAATGTGAATGCCTACTCGGCTAATCTGGATTTTGAAAAATCGCTTTCAGAAAGTAAGTTGTTCTATGGTTTTGAATATGTGCTGAATAAGGTTTTCTCTAAAGGGCAATTCAGAAATATAGAATCCAATGAAGCTGGCCGAACTGCCAGCCGCTACCCCGATGATTCTAATTGGCAATCTATGGCGGTATATTCCAGCTATCAATGGAAGATTACCGAGGATTTTTCCTTACAATCTGGCATAAGGTATAATCATATCCTGGTAAAAGCAGATTTCGAAGATACATTTTATGATTTCCCATTTCAGCAGGCAGATATAAGCACAGGTGCTTTAACTGGTAGTCTGGGGTTTAACTGGCGCCAGAATGATATTATTATTTGGAGGCTGGGTCTTTCTACGGCCTTCAGGGCTCCTAATATAGATGATGTAGGTAAGATCTTCGATTCTGAACCGGGTGCTGTGGTAGTGCCTAACCCGGGACTGAAACCGGAATATGCATATAATGGCGAATTAGGAGCAGATTTCAATTTTTCTGATAATGTTCGGTTAGGCCTTACAGGTTTTTACACCTACCTGGATGATGCAATGGTTCGCCGGGATTTTGATCTAAATGGAGTAACTGAAATTGAATATCAGGGGGAACCAAGTAAGGTCCAGGCAATTCAAAATGCTGCCAGCGCCTATGTGTATGGACTGGAAGCTGGGCTGGAGGTGGATTTTTCTGTTGCGTTAAGACTTAAATCCCAGTTTAGCTATACCCATGGAGAAGAGAGTGAAGGGGATAGATATGTTCCTTTAAGGCATGCAGCTCCGTTGTTCGGAAACACACATCTCATCTGGAATAAAAGGCGGTTGAAATTTGATCTTTTTACTGAATATAACGGGCAGTTTAATTTTGAAGATCTTGCTCCCGGAGAACAGGATAAAGCTTATTTATATGCTTTAGATGAAAATGGAAATCCTTATTCGCCGGCATGGTATACTTTAAATTTAACAGCTCAATATGAACTTAGCTCCAACTGGCTTGCTACGGCTTCGGTAGAAAATATTACAGATCAACGCTACCGCACCTATTCATCAGGGATTGCGGCGGCTGGTCGAAATTTAATCATTGCCCTGTCTTACACTTTCTAAGTCCGGTAAAATCAAAGCAATTAATCTTCAGCTTTTTAAGTTTTAAATTCAGAATAATTCCCCGTGTATTTTAGCCTGGAATAATATCTTCTTTTGTTAAAAATCCTTATTTTCGCACATCATTTGAAAAAAGGAGAAAATGAGCAGAAGGTTCCCTGAATACAAAGGTCTTGACCTGCCCAAGGTGGCTGAGGAAATACTCAATTATTGGGAAGAAAATGATATTTTCGAAAAGAGTGTATCTACCCGTGAAGGGAAAGAGCCATATATATTTTTTGAAGGTCCGCCTTCAGCAAACGGCCTGCCTGGTATTCACCATGTTATGGCCAGATCTATCAAGGATATTTTCTGTCGCTATAAAACCCAGAAAGGATTTCAGGTTAAAAGAAAAGCTGGTTGGGATACCCACGGTCTTCCAATTGAGCTTGGTGTAGAAAAAGAACTGGGGATCACCAAAGAGGATATTGGCACAAAGATTAGCGTTGAGAAATATAACGAAGCATGTAAAAATGCGGTAATGCGTTATACCGATGTATGGAATGACCTTACCAGAAAAATGGGTTACTGGGTAGATATGCAAGATCCATATATCACCTATAAATCCAAATATATGGAAACGGTATGGTGGCTGCTATCTGAGATCTACAAGAAAGATCTTATCTATAAAGGCTATACCATCCAGCCATATTCTCCAAAGGCGGGAACAGGATTGAGCTCTCATGAGCTTAACCAACCCGGAACCTATCAGGATGTAACCGATACTACGGTAACGGCTATGTTTAAAGTGAAGGAAGAAACTGTTCCTGATTTTCTTAAATCTGAGGAAAATCTTTTCTTCATCGCCTGGACCACCACTCCCTGGACGCTTCCTTCGAATACAGCGTTAACGGTTGGACCGAAGATTGACTATGTAACTGTTAGAACATATAATCAGTACACCTTCGAGCCTATTACGATTATTGTAGCGAAGGACCTGGCTGAAAAGCAATTTGATAAGAAATTTAGAAAAGCGGAATCTGAAGAAGATCTGCAATCCTATTCTAAAGAAGATAAAAAGATTCCTTATTTAATTGGGGAAAGCTTTACTGGAAAGGATCTAGTGGGGATAAAGTATGAGCAGTTATTGCCATATGCC
>JAHELO010000015.1 GCA_024644145.1 Christiangramia sp. | reverse complement strand
AGCGTACCGGTTTTAATTAAATTTTTGAAACGTATGTGTTGTCTTTTAATTCTCTTTTAAGCCTGTTAAGATTTCTGGAAACACTTGCATCATACTGCAAATCTCCTACTCTCAATACAAATCCGCCAATGATACTATCATCGATCACATTTTTAAGGCTGGCTTCAGATCCTGTTAGCTCCTTAACTTTCGCAAGGATCACTTTTTCAAGTGCAGCATCTAAAGGGATAGCAGTAGTTACCACTGCTTGTTGTACATTATTAAGTTCGTTGAACAAAACGATGTACTGCCTTGCCACAAGGTGAAGAATTCCTATTCTTCCATTTTCAAGAAGAATATCGATCGCACCTTTACTGATAGCATTAAGTTCTTTGAAGATTTCCAACAAAGCACTTTTTTTAATGCTGTCTTTAATAACAGGACTGGTAAGCATATTCTCAAGATCCTTACTGTTTTGAACAGTTTTAGAAATTGAATGCATATCCATATTCACAGCTTCCGCCGAATTTTTATCCTTTGCTAAAGAAAGGATTGCCTTTGCATATCGTTGTGCGGCTCTGGTTCCTCTCATAACTTAGTTTAGCTTAGCATCACCAAGCATCTTTTCGATCATTTGGTGTTGTTCATTTTTACTAGAAAGTTCCTTACGAACAATCTTTTCAGCGATCTCAACTGAAAGTTCTGCAACCTGGTTCTTTAATTCGGCCATAGCAGATTGTTTTTCCAGCTCGATGCTTTTCTTAGCATCTGCCACAACTTTGTCTGCTTTAGCCTTAGCTTCTTCAGTTGCAGAAGCAATGGTCTTTTCTTTTAACTCACGGGCTTCTTTTAGAATTGCATCTCTTTCAGCACGAGCCTCTTTAAGAAGTTGCTCATTATCTGATTTTAAGTTTTGCATCTCTTTACGAGCCTTCTCTGCAGATGCCAAAGCATCATTAATAGATTCCTCACGGTTTCTTACAGAAGTAAGAATTGGCTTCCAGGCAAATTTTGCCATAAGAAGAAGCAATACTAGAAACACGATGGTTTGCCAAAAGAACAATCCAAAATCAGGAGTTATTAAATCCATAGTTTTATAATAAAAATCGTTTAAACATCACTTTAAAAACTCTTCGCAACCAACCGTTGCGAAGAGCATTTTTTTTCTTGATTATCTAAGTACACCAAGTAGAGCAGCAACCACCCCAAAAAGGGCAACACCTTCTACAAGTGCAGCAGCAATAATCATTGCGGTCTGAATCTTTCCTGAAGCTTCTGGCTGACGAGCAATGGCGTCCATAGCAGAACCACCAATTTTACCCACACCAATTGCGGCTCCAACAACTGCTAAACCAGCTCCAAGAGCTGCAAGACCTACATACAATAATTCCATAACAGATAAATTAAAAATTAAAATTAATGATGTTCATGTTCCGCAACTGCCATCCCGATAAACAGGGCAGACAGCATTGTAAAAATAAACGCTTGAAGGAATGCTACCAGCAATTCCAATATTGTAATGAAAAGTGCGAAGGGAACCGAAATCCCGGCAACTCCGGCACTTTCTAAAATAAAAATCAATCCAAGTAAACTCAGGATAATAATATGCCCTGCAGTAATGTTCGCAAACAAACGAATCATAAGTGCAATAGGTTTAATAAATACACCCAGAACTTCTACAACAGCCAGAATTGGCTTAACAAAAGTAGGAATTCCCGGCATCCAGAATACGTGTTTCCAGTAATCTTTGTTACCATTCAGGATGATCAACACCAAGGTGAAAAGTCCAAGAGAAACGGTAACAGCGATATTTCCGGTTACGTTTGCCGCACCCGGTAGTAATCCTAATAAGTTCGTGATCCAGATAAAGAAGAATACAGTTAGAAGAAAAGGCATAAACTTCATATACTTCTTTTCTCCAATCTGTGGCTTTGCGATCTCGTCTCTAACGAAAAGAACAAGAGTCTCAAGCAGGTTATTAAACCCGGCAGGTGCCTTTTCATTCTTTTTATGAAAGCTTGAAAGTCCCAAGAAGAACCATAACATTAAGATCACCGTAAGGAACATTGCAGCAACATTCTTAGTGATCGAAAAATCCATAGGTTCTGAAGCATTCAATGGATGATGATCTGCATCGAACTCAACAGCCTCAGCTCCTTCGTTCAACATATAGATATCTTCATGAAGATTTACGAATCTCATTCCGTCTTTCTCCACAACATGATGCCCCTCGGTATCATGATGAAATTCACTGGACATAAAAGTTACCAGTCCATTGTCTGTCCATAAAATAACAGGTAATGGTAAAGTATAGGAATTTTCGCCAGATCCAAAGAAATGCCATCCATGAGAATCACCAATATGGTGAAGAATCATGTCTGTTGGATTAAACTTTTCCTCGGTTTCGTTATCAGCCGGATCAGCTGAAGCGAAAGCTACAAAAGGAAGTAAGGCGAAGGCTAGTGTAAACGTCACTATAATCTTAAAAGATTTATGTGCTATCATAGTACCTGTTCTGCTTAAAAATTGTGGGCTCTAAATTTCCGTGCAAAGGTATACTTTTAATTTTTATCTGAAAGAAGCCGATATAATTTTTTAGTGGTTTCAGGAATTTTAACGATTTTACTGAAATACAGTTAGTTATTTAGTATTGATAAGCTTTACCGCGTATATGGTTTCGAAAATAAGAAACAAAAAATAAGGAATAAAAAAGGCCATTAGGGCCTGAAACGGCTTTACCACATCATTGAGCATCATAGGCAGTAGAAAGAGCACTGCGGCAAGCATTTTTAAAAGGCTGCAGGCCATAAAGGCAAACCCTGTCTTATCTGAAAAAGACCTGTGTACAATGACCAGAAAAAGGTAGATGAGAAAAGTCGCAAGTATATGAAAGCTGTAAATTGCAAGCGTAGAGTAATATAATTCCAGTTCCAGAACCTTGTTTACCAGAACAAACTGAATAGCCAGTAGAAATATAGAAAATGGGAGGAAAGTCTTTAAAAAAGAGATCAGTTTTAATTGCATTTATTCGTCTTCGTTCAAATCTTTTACTGCTCTATAAACCTGGTAAAGAGCTATAAAAACGCCCAGCAGGGAAAGAGAAATTGTATATGCTGAATATTTGTTCGGAAATTTACCATCTAACCAGATTCCCGCAAAAACACCCGCGGCTATAATAATACCCATTTGAAAGGCAATATTAACGAATCCCAGATATTTATTACGCTGATCTTTTTTCATCCTTTTTTGGTAGTGGTTTTAAACCACCATTCATTTCACAAGTGGCATTAAAAACAGCGCCGGGTTCTACAGCAAGTTTTCCGGTTATTACCTCACCCTCAATATGAGCGGGGCTTCTTAAAGTAAGCACTTCTTTTACTATCAACTTCCCTTTGAAAGAACCCTCAATATCAGCATTATTGCATTCCAGCGAACCGGTGAGAAGCCCCCCTTTACTAATAACCACTTTCCCCGGAGTTTTTAAGCTACCTTCTAAGGTCCCTTCAATCCTGAAACAGCCTTTCCCTGAAATATCACCCGTAATGAGCGTTCCCGCAGCAATGCGATTTTGTTCGTTATGATTTGAATTAGATCTGGGTTTTTTAGGGTCGGAAAACATGCTTAGCAGGGTTTAGTAATTGTCCATAAAACTTCTTAAAGTTTTCTTAATTTGTACAATTCTATAATTTTCAGCCGAGATTACAAAGGCTTCCCTTTTTATTTTATAATTTTTATTCTCTCTTAGTAACTCCTGAAAACCCAGAGCTCTGGATTTACTGGAAAGTCCATGAACAACCACAAATGTCTGGTCTACATCATAGACATCTACTGAAACTTTTAAATTTCTGTAGTCTAATTCTGATATTGCTTTTTCAATTTGTGATTTTAATTCTTCCGCTTCTTTCGCGGCCATGTTATCTATAGGATAGATTAATTTAAAACTGGTTTGCAGGCTATCGCTGGTAAACTCCAGACCTTTTAATTCAGGTATAGAAGTGTTTATAATATTCTGCGCTTTTTTCCCTTCAATACTCTGGGGATAGGTAACCGCCACGTAATTAAGCGCCTGTTCATAAGCATCAACTCCAAGTAACCTCGCCGTAGCTCTTGCCTTCAGCAGTTCTAATTTAGGAACTATCGGGTCTCCGGTGAATTGAGAGATATATTCAGTCGCCTTATTAATAACCTCATCATAATCCTGTTGTTCATATTTTTTAAACAGCTTATTATAAATGATCTCGGGACTGTTCTCATCTTTCTGCAGGCTCTCAGGATCCCTAATAAATGCAGCATAACGGGAATCTGAATAATTTTGAAGTATATCGTTCCTTATCAATTCCTGTTTCTTCAGTTGCCCCTGTGCCCCGTAAATATTATAAAGATTGTATTTGGCCGGCAGGATCAATCTTTCCTCGGGTTCATTTTCAAGTAAAAACTCCAACCTCTCAGCTGCGAGATCATACTCCTTATAATTCTCATTATAGATAACCCCAAGCTGAAAATAAGCCAGATTACGCTGGGCCGCCAGGCTATCCAAAATAGACCTTTCACCGGGGATCTGGCTCACATAGGTCATAGGATCATACAATGGATCGTTTTCAAAATTTATCTCCGTGAGAGTTTCCTGGGCATTTACAGAGCTTTGATTTAAAGCGGTGGAGCCCCATCTCCAGTTATCTTTTAATTCCCTGCTCCCCCAAACCCGGAGGAAATCCTGGGCACCACGGGACACCCTAAGAGGATTATAAAAATAAAACGTATTTCCTTCTCCTGCCGGTGGCACACTTGCCGAAGGAAAATTATTTTTAGGCCCAATATTAGCCGTATAAACCGGTAATTCACCGGCTTCCAGGTCCTTTTTAGCCTTCGCTTTCAGAGCGTCTGTATGTTTGGTGAAATAGGCTATTTGATCTTCCTGGGGCAGGTTCGCCAAATTTAAGATGCTGTCTGTCTCTTCTGCGATCTTCTCGTATTTAATTACATCGTCAAGATTCGTCCTTTTCTTTTTAATCGTTCTGTATTCCAGCAGATCCTGAGACATGTAAGTGAGTGTGCTGTCATAGTATTTTCCGGCATCCTGGTATTTTGCACGATCAAAACTAATATTAGCCAGAATCTCATAATTAATAGATTTTAGATACAGATCGCTTGAAGGTGACCTCAAGGATTTATTATAAAAATCTATGGCCAGATCTATGGAATCAACCTCCTGATAATATTCGGCCAACTGAAAATAGATTTTATCCAGGTAAGGCCTGTTTTCCCTGTCTTCTTCCAACTCTGTCAGGAGATCCAGCAAATACCTGTTATTCCCCGCATTGAATTCAAAATTCCTCGCTTTCTCTACGTAAGCATTCACATAATAGATCCTTGGCGACTTTCGGTGAAGGTCTATAACTTTATCAAAAGATGTATTGGCTGCCGCAGTTTGGCCCAGCTGGTTATAAAGCTGACCAAGTATATAGAAATAGCGCCCCTTTTCAGCATTTATGTCGGTGAAATCTGCTGCCTTTTTCAATGGTACAACTGCACTATCTATTTCGTTGAGATTAATATAAGCCTGGGCCAGGCCGGCATTCGCATCTGCTGCATCCTGCTCTTCAAGCTTATTTGAATCCAGTATTTTTTTAAGATTCTTTATCGCTAACTTTTCATTTCCTATCCGCACATTGGTCTTTTCTCGCCAGATACGGGCATGAGTAATATTATCGCTTGCAGGATATCTATAAAGAATATAGTTAAAAGCATCTAGTGCAGGAATGAACCGCTGATCGAAATACCTCGCTTTTCCCAGCAGTAAATAAGCCTCATCCATCTGTGGATTGCGCTCCTTCCCACCAATTTGCATAGAATGTTTCTGGATGGCTTTCACTGCCTTTTCCTCAGCCTTACCGAAATTCTGATTTCTCACACTGTCTGGCAGGAGAATTTTATCGTCAACATCCAATCTTTCAACCGGAAGGATATCCCAGTAATTATCGGTATAATTTTGATTGATCTCTTCCCGGCCCTGTTCAAAAGCAACCTGACCGTTGTAAAGTGTATTGTATTCTGAAGTTATCGCGTGATAGTTGCGATTAATAAAGGTGTCTTTCTTTCGGGAACAGCTTAAAATTGCCACCGAAAGGAGCATAAAAATGGTAAGACGGGTAAATGTATTCAAAATGAACCTTTTATGGTATCATGAATAACTTTGATACAGCTGGTTTAGTATGTAAATGTAAACTTCTTTTTCTAAAGTCCAATAAGTGATAGGGACTAGCTTTCGGCGATCTCAGCTGAAAAGTAGGCCTCAAGTTCATTTAATGTAGCTTCTGAAGTTTCCATGTCCCGCACAATCACCCCTTTATCCAGAACAACAATCCGGTCGCAAACTTCTGTTACATGAATTAGGTCATGACTGGAGATGAGGATAGTAGTCCCGGAAATATGAGAAAGTTCCTTAAGAAGTTTTTTTAACCGTATTTGAGTGGTGGGATCCAGGTTTGCAAATGGTTCATCAAGAATTACCACTTCAGGGTCTCCGATCAAGGCCGCGACTATTCCAACCTTCTTCTGATTTCCCTTAGAAAGATCTCTGAGATATTTTTTCCTCCCTATGATCTCACCGTTAAAAAAATCATCGAACCTGGTAAGAAAAGAATCAATATCCGCCTTGTTTCGGTTTCTTAGATCTCCTATAAAATAAAAGTATTCTTCAGGAGTAAGATATCCAATGAGGAAACTTTCATCGATAAAAGAAGAAGTAAATGGTTTCCAGTCTTCACTTTGACTTACCGTAATATCCTTATTAAAAATATTACCAGTAGTTGGTTGAATAAGATCTAAAAGCAAGCTAAAAAAAGTAGTTTTTCCAGCTCCGTTATTTCCTACCAGACCAAAGTTTTGACCAGAAGGGATATTAAGGTGTTCTATATCCAGGACTTTGTTGCCATTATATACCTTCGAAAGATTTGTTGCTGTAATCATAATTTAAATTTTATTCACCCTTTTGTTTAAACCCTTCTATCATTACATACTTTCTGCTACGGTATCTTTGAGTAAGAAAGCTAAGGAGGTTAGGTCTTAGTAATAACCCGATTAATCCCAATACTGCAAGAAAACCTACAGCAGCGTCGTAACTAACGAACTTATTGATAACCCAGAAAAACAATACGGGTAAAAATATTAAAGGAAGCCCTACCAGCCATTGTGAAGCACCGGTTCCCTGATAATTCATGAACGGACTTTTATCCAGGTCTATTCTCTTTTTATTGAATGAGCCTGCGAATAAAAGTATAGGGATGTTAATTCCAATATTATATAATGCACAAGCAAGATTAAGCAGTAGGATATCCCATCCAAAATAAACATAAGGTGTAGATAATATAGCCAACACCACAACGCTAAAGGTTATTAGTCCCATCTTGGAGGCCAGGTATTGGCGCATAGGAATATTCTGTGCCATGATCATCTGGTAATAAGAAGCATCCCAGGACGGGACGAACTGCCCGAAATTGATCATGAAAATACCCGTAATAAAAATACCAACAAAAACGAAAAACGTTGGCATCCCCTGATAAGTCTCATTTGGATAAAAAATAAGACCGTAGGCTAAGAAAATAAAAGATAAATAGATGGTGGTCTTTGGTCTTTTATTTCTCCAGATAAGTTTAAGGTCTTGTTGAAGAAAAGGTGCAATACTGCCAAATTTCCTGGTCCAACCAAATTCCCGGGTATTGGCAGCCTTACTTTTTCCCTTAAGATCTGCATCCAGGTAAAATTTGCCCTTCAGGTTCTGAAGGTTCCAGTTGTAAAGGATTAGAAGCAACATAACAGGAATTACCGCCAAGTATGGATTATGGAATAATGTATTTAGAAAATCACCGAAGTATCCAGATATATCGAATAGCTTAAAATAATCTAACAAACCTATAATAATACCCGTCGCAACCACGGGGATGAGCGCCTTTAAATTTTCGGTAAATCGTTTCTTAATTATAAAATTCAGGAAGTTCATGCAAAGGGTAAGGGAATACATAGCAGTCATCCACCCCAGCATACCATAGAGGCTGTATCCTTGCTTAACTATACAGTACAACCCAAATGGAACAATGAGCAGTAAGGGCAGGAGATTATAAAAAGAATAAAGTGACTTGAAAAGCACAAAATGAACCACACTTTTCTTTTTAATTGGTAACACCATCAGGGACTTAATATCCATCACCGGCAGAGTTTGCAATAAAAACCGGAAAATAAGTTCAAACGTAAAATATGCCAGGGCAAAACCATTTACCACCATTAGCGGGTCCTGCTCCGGGTACAGTTTTTTAAGCACAGGGAATAAGGCAATTCCAAAGAAGAGAAACATGGCAGAGAAATAAAGTGCCAAAAATGCCATGAGGATCTTAAGCCCTAAACTTTTCCCGAAACTGGCAGAACGTAGAAAGGATTTCCATTCCAGCCAGGCAAACTTTTTAAACATGAATAGCTTATTTTAATGATACGTATGGAAATTTAAACTTTTGTTACATTTCTAAAACCACCATACTTTGTATTTTTGCGCACAAATAAAAAATAATGAGCAAGTTTTATCCGCTAAAAATAAAGGAAATTATTCGCGAAACTTCACAGGCGGTGAGTTTATCTTTTGAGATCCCTGAAAATCTGAAAGAGGAGTTTAATTTTTCAGCAGGACAGTATATAACTATAAAAACTCAGGCTAATGGTGAGGAAATAAGAAGGGCATATTCCCTTTGTTCTGCACCTAATTCAGAAGAATTCAAGGTTACTGTAAAAGAAGTTGAAGGCGGCCGGTTTTCTGTGATCGCAAATAACAAGCTGGTAGCCGGAGATATTCTTGAAGTTCATCCTCCAGAAGGAAAATTTGTTTTTGAACCCGGTAAGGAAATAAAAAATTATGCGGCCTTTGCTGCCGGTAGCGGGATCACTCCGGTTCTTTCCATTTTAAAATCTGTACTGCGTGATGAGCCACACAGTAAATTCGTGCTCACCTATGGGAATAAATCTATAGATGACACCATATTTTTCAAGGAATTGCTGGAATTACAGGCAGAATTCCCGCACAGATTATTTGTGGAGTTTGTATACAGCAGAACAAAAGAAGAGGATGCGCATTTTGGCCGTATAGAAACAAGCACCGTAAATTATATCATAAAGAACAAGTTCAGTGATCATCCTTTCGATAAATACTACCTCTGCGGCCCAGAAGAAATGATTAACCACGTTCAGGAAGTATTGCTTGACAACGGAGTTAAAAAGGAAGAGATCCTTTACGAATTGTTCACGACTACCGATGAAGAAAACGAAATTCAGGGTGATACAGATGGAAATACTGCCGTGACCATAACCGTAGATGATGAAGAGTACTCTTTTTCTATGGATAGAAAAGCTGTGGTACTGGATGTAGCTTTAGATAATGATATTGATGTACCTTATTCCTGCCAGGGTGGTATATGCAGCAGTTGCATGGCCAGGATCACCGAAGGTAAAGCTGAAATGAGCAAGAACCAGATCTTAACCCAGGAAGAGATCGAGGAAGGTTTTGTACTTACCTGCCAGGCACATCCTACCACTCCTACTCTCAAAGTAGATTTTGATGACGTCTAAATTTAAAGGACCTCAAGAACTTTTTGAATAACATTTTCCGGAGGAATGCTGCGCATCACATCTTCGTAGCCCTCCGGAACTTTATTACCATATACTGAAGTTGGAATCTTAGGATATTTTTCCAGGTCTGGTAATATACAATTTTCAATGGGCTGATTAAATGCCTTAAACCCGGCGTACGGATGGGTTACTCCCCAGATACTTATAACCGGAATTCCAAAAATGGCAGCCAGGTGTGCATTCCCACTGTCCATAGATAGCATCGCGTCCAGGTTGGAAATAAGGCTTATTTCTTCAGAAAACCTTAGTTTACCCACTACACTTACGCAGTTTTCAAACTTTTCTTCCCATTCTTCCAGTTTCTTTTTTTCCGATTCTCCGCCTCCGAATAAAATAATCCTGATACCCCCTTTTTCGGAGAGTTTTGCAAGTAGATTTTCCATAAGATCCTCTGGATAGCATTTAGATTCATGCTGGGCGAATGGAGCAATACCAAGCCATTTTTTGGATTGTTTGCCTATGATATCATAAATCTTTGGCAATAATTCCCGCCTTGGGGGTGGTGTATAATCTGAAAGATCTATAGGATAACCAAGATCATCAAAAACATCGGCATAGCGCTGATGGGTAGATTTTAACTGGCGGAATTCCTTATTGTTATCCCTGGTAAGAGCTTTCTTCTGTGCCCGCCCTTTATCAATCTGTTTAAAAGGAATTCCGTAAAAATAAAAAAGCGATCTTAAAACATTCGTTCTCAATACATCATGAAGATCGGCTACCGCATCTATTTCTTCTTCCCGCAATTCCCTGGCCAGTGTACCAAGTCCCAGAACCCCGTCGTGAACTCCCTGCAGGTCTGCTTCATAGATTCTCACATTAGGAAGATGACTAAAGAGCGGAGCATAAAAATGACGGGTTAAAACGGTAATGGTCAACTCAGGGTATTTTTTCACTAATACACTAAGCACAGGCACGATCATAGCTATATCTCCCATTGCAGAGAAACGTATAACCAGTATATGTTTACCTTCGCCGCGATCGTAAGCCATAGAACTGCCGGTATCCACCATTCGTTATTTATTTCCCCTTAGAACCGGGTTTAACTCATCGTCATTATACATTTTCATCTGCTTGTAAACCTTCATATACTTTTCTCCTTTTGCGATATCATCAAGCAATTGATTAATAGCCGTAGAAAGATCTACCCGTTGTTCCAGTAAAACATCAAGTTTCGCTTTACATTTCATCTGGTGCTCCTGTGATGCATCCTCCCGGTTAGCCTCTTCGGCCATATGGTAGATCTTCAAAGCCAGAATAGACAACCTGTCTATGGCCCAGGCCGGGCTCTCAGAGTTTATGGTTGCATCTGTATTTGGCTGAACATCTTTATATTTTTCAAGAAAATAACTGTCTATATATTCCACCGTATCAGTACGGTCCTGGTTAGAGGCATCTATCTTCCTCTTTAGCTCCAGAGCAGCCACAGGATCTATATTCTGATCCCTGATAATATCCTCATAATGCCATTGTACTGTATCTATCCAGCACTTTCTATACAAAAGGTGTTCTATCATTTCTTTGTCAGCGCTGTAGGGATTTTTAAAATCCTGATCTACACTGTCTTTTTCATGATATTTCTCAATTACTTCATTAAAAATTGTATTGGCCTTGTCTGAAAACATATTGTAATATTCTTCTGATTCTTTAATTAAAACTAAGAGCTATATACCAAGGTAAAAGCCATTGCAAAGATATTATTTTAATAAGAGTATGACTTCCACAGCCCGCAAAACATTCTTTCTTAAAAGAAAAATGCAACAATGATTGGCGTAAGAATGAGAGTGGCGAGGATTATTTCCTTGAAGAACCTGTCTTTTTTACCGTCAAAATAATTTGAAGCAATTATACTAAGTGGAATAAAAAAGAAAATGAGTTCACTCCCATTCTTTGTAGGTGAGAAGATCGCCACGGCAGCAGAAATTGCCAGGCTGAACAGTATCATGCTTAATACCGGCCGTCTTGTGATGCTGGCCTTTTGAATGGCATTAAAATACTGGAACAACGTCCACATTAATACGCCCAGAAAGACGCTTAAAGGAATAAGCATTTTCAATTCACCATAATTGGTGAAGTCAAAATTACTATGCTGGAACCACTTATCCAGAGTATATAGTCCGTCGTAGGCTATTAAATGGAAGCTGACGGTAAGGGATGTAACGGCTGCAAAAGCTACCAACGGGATAAGCCAGTTCTTAAAAGAGGATGCAAAATTAAGGATGGCAAAAAATACCAGAAATATGAATAAAACTGTCCAGAATTGGTAAAGGGTTGCAATACATATCCAGAAGGTAGCATCAAAGATCTTTTTTTGCACATCTATATGCGATTTGAGGCTTATGATCCTTCTTAAACCGAAAAGCACGCAAAGATTAGCAATTATGACAGACTCATTTTGCAGCAGACTGAAAAAGGAGATAGAAAATAGTGTAAAAAGTAGGGTTTTATATGCACTTCTTTTAGTAAGCTCGTTCTTTTTGGCTATAAAATTCAGCACCAGGAGGCTCAGGATCAATACAAAATATACACCTAATTTCTCCAGTAGTTCCAGCCAGTCAAAGCCATTTTCCCAATGGGTGAAGTTGGCTCCTGTATAGAAAACAGTCATCAGGAGAATAATGACCGCTAGGTTAAAAGGTTTGGATTTGCTAAAAAAGCTTGTTA
>JAHELO010000312.1 GCA_024644145.1 Christiangramia sp. | reverse complement strand
ATCCTAGGGAATTTGAAAAATGTAGAAACTTATATCCTGTATTCCTCTCAAGACGGAACTATGCAGGTATTTAGTACTTCCGGATTTCAGGAGCGTTTGGTAGATTAGCTATTTATAGCAAACGGGAATAATCTCACCTTCAGCCAAACGATATTTATCTATTTCGGCTTTGGAAAGATCTGCGGTGAAATCTACCTCTTCGACTTTAAAACCTACCTCACGGAGTTTATCAAAATAATCCCGGCCATACACCCGTACATGGTCATACTGTCCGAATATTTTAGCACGTTCATTGGGGTCTGTGATAGAATCATCCTGAAAGGTTTCAGCGCGGTTCAGGTCCTGAGGTATTTGTAAAATTGCAGTGCCACCAGGTTTTAGAATACGGTATAGTTCCTGCATCGCTTTATTATCGTCTGGGATATGTTCCAGCACGTGGTTGCATAAAATAAAATCAAATTTTTCACTTTCAAACGGCAGGTTACAAATATCGGCTTTCACATCGGCCAGGGGCGAGTTTAAGTCTGTAGTTGTATATTCCAGATTCGATAATCTCCGAAAACGTTTGTAAAATGCCTGTTCTGGGGCAAAGTGAAGCACCTTAAGTGACTTGCTGAAAAAATCTGTTCTCTCCTTCAAATAAAGCCATAGGAGTCTGTGCCTTTCCAGAGAAAGGGTAGAAGGGGAGAGTACATTCTCCCGTTGATTCTCGTAACCGTAAGGTAAAAACTTCCTGAATCCTTTCCCGTCTATAGGATCTATATACCGGGAACCTTTTAGATACATCTTTAAAAACGGCCTTACCAGGTAACTAATTCTAATAAGAAAAGGCCTGGGGACTTTATTTAAGGCCAGTTTAAAAAGATCGCTCATTATCTATACTTCGATATCACCCCAGTTTTCGCCAGATTTAATGCGATACAACTGCATTTCAGAAACTCCAAACTGCTTTGCCAGCACTCTAATCCGCGTTTTTCTTTCGGGATCTAAAAGTTTTTTCTTCAGGATAACAGCCTGGGCATAGGTTAACTTAGAATAAGAAGTTACTTTTCGCAGCTTTCTCTTCTTTTTGTTCTCCTTTACCTTAGGACTGTTATATTGATGTTGGACCCATTCGTCTTTGGTGGCCCAGGCCAAATTGGAAACGCGATTGTCGTTTTTCACGAAATTCTTGTGAATCACATATTGATCACCTTCCTTCTTCTCTAAAAACATTTCAGCAATAATGCGATGAATGTAGTACGTTTTGTGCTTTCCATTCTTCAATTTTACCGCGAAGTTTAAATATCCACCTACTCTTCCGCCTTTCATTAGGTCTCCATCGGGATTTTTCAGATAACTGATCATTCTTCCGAAATTTGAGACTTTGTAGATAAAGCGGTCTTCCCAGGAATCTTTGTGTAGGGTTTTCCAGATTTCCTGTCTGTAACTTTTAATCATAAACTTTTGCTCTAAATTCGTCTTCTTCTTTTGAGTTAATTTTTAAGGATTCATAAATATATTTAAACGTAGATAGTAGTTCTGGTTTGCCGTCTACAAGGGCCACATCATGTTCAAAATGCGCACTTGGCTTATTGTCTCCGGTGAGTATGGTCCAACCGTCTGGCAATTGTTTTATTCGTTTTGTTCCCATGTTAATCATGGGTTCTATGGCTACCACCATGCCTTCTACAAACTTCTTTCCTCTTCCTCTTTTACCATAATTAGGCATTTCTGGATCTTCATGCATGGTTCTTCCAAGGCCGTGACCTACAAGTTCTCTTACCACTCCGTAGCCATGATCTTCAGTATATTTCTGAATAGCATAACCTACATCTCCAACGCGGTTTCCGGCTTTAAATTCTCTTATTCCCACATAAAGTGATTCTTTGGTCACCTCAAGTAGTTTCTTTACTTCCGGAGCCACTTCACCCACCTCGAAGGTGTAAGCGTGATCCCCGTAGAAGCCATTCTTTATTGCCCCGCAGTCGATAGAAATTATGTCTCCCTCCTGCAATGGTGTATCATTAGGTATACCGTGTACAACCTGTGCATTGGGACTCATACAAAGAGTGTTGGGGAAATCATATAATCCCAAAAACCCGGGTGTGGCGCCCTGATCACGTATAAATTCTTCTGCCATTTTATCCAGTTGCAGGGTTGTTACTCCTGGTTTGATCTCTGGAGCTAACATGCCTAAGGTCTTTGAAACCACAAGTGCGCTTTCGCGCATTAATTCTATTTCTTCTCTGGATTTTGGTATTATCATAGTCTTTTACAATCTTCCGAATAAACCGGATCTTTTCTTTTTCTTTTGTTTTAATGACGGTCTTTCGTTGCTAAGCATCTGGAATATTTCTCCCCAACCTTTAAGGCCTCCCAGGTTACGGTCATCAATAAAAATATCTGCAAGGATCTTTCGGCTTATAGTATCATCGAATTCTTCTTCAGGATAACTTTTATTGATCGCGTAAAATTTTAATCCGTGCTGTTCACAGAACCGGACTGCTTCATCAAGCTTTTCACCATGACGGTAAGTCCATAAGATAAGGCGATGACCTTCCTCCTGCAATTTTTTAAGAGATTCAAAAGCAAAAAGTATAGGTTTTCCTATTTCGGGGTATCTGTTCTCTACTATAGTCCCGTCAAAATCAACTGCTAGCGTAAGAGAATTGGGCATAATGCGAAATTAGTTAATATTTTCTAATTTAAGTATTAAGCTGTGTTATAAGTTATTCTGCGTAGGAATTTTTGTACGCTTCACCACTAATTATTTTTGCAATATCTTCTTCTAAACTTTCTTCCTGTGCATATTCTACAAATCTGTTCACTTCCTTTCCATCTTTATAGAAAATAATGGTTGGAACATATTGAACATTTAATTCCTCCTCAACCTTAGAAGGAGTGGTTTTATCATAGTCAACAGCGATCAGGTCTAATTTATTGTAATCAAAACCTGATTTATCCAGTAATTTAATAAGTTTAGGTAGTTCCCTTTTGCTATCCCCACACCAGGTACCCATAAGGACCTTAATTTCGTAATCGTTTATATTTTTATCTATCGTTTCCATAGATGCTGCTTTTGGAGAAAAATCATCATAG
>JAHELO010000311.1 GCA_024644145.1 Christiangramia sp. | reverse complement strand
TAAAAGAAATAAGTTCTCTGGTCTCGGTAAGTCCTGCAAGGCCAGATCTCTGGTCTTCAGTTAGATGAATAATCACAAAGTATAGTACGAATGCCAGGATAAGGCTGCCCCATATTCGTGCCAGCCATAACGTGGTTCTAACAATATACCTGTGATTTTTCATGATCATTTAGATTAAAAATCAGTCTATCTAATTTAGTCAATATCAGGCTTTTTTCCTATTCAATCCTGAGGGATCTTTTAGTAGCGGCCCCCTTACGGAATGCACATTTTCATTGAGATATTTTAACATTACCCTACCATTCCCCTAGGAATAATTCTGAAATAATCTTTATAGTTTTAAGCTCTAAATCTAAATTCAATGTTGGCAGAGCTTCAGGAAGCCTATGGTTTTTTATTCGAAAAAGAATTACTGGAGGATATTGCATCATCCGGAACTTTGAAAACAGTCCCTGTAGGGGAGAGGATCATCGAAATTGGTGATTACGTTAATTCTATGCCACTTCTTCTTCAGGGAGCCATCAAAATTTTAAGAGAAGATAATGACGGCGACGAATTGTTGCTATATTTTCTGGAACGTGGAGATACCTGTGCCATGACCCTCAACTGCTGCATGGGAGAAACCAAAAGCGAGATACGCGCAGTAGCTGAAAGTGAAACCTCCATCATTATGGTTCCTGTCTCTAAAATGGAAGAGTGGACAGCTAAATACAGGTCCTGGCGCAATTTTGTGTTTGAATCTTATCATGCGCGTTTAACTGAAATGCTCGATGCCATAGATGCCCTTGCCTTTATGAATATGGATGAGCGTATTATGCGCTACCTAAGAGATAAAGCAAAGATAAATCGCAATGAATTAATACAAAGTACCCACCAGGAGATCGCATACGATATGCATACCTCCAGAGTGGTGGTTTCCAGATTATTGAAAAAGCTCGAAAAAGAAAAGAAGATCGCCTTGCAGCGTAACCAGATCAGGGTGATAGACCTTTGAAAGGTTTGTAACTCATGTTACTGCACAGCATGAACTTTGAAGATACTTTTGTACCCGAATTAAAAAAAAGATATGGAAATTCTTGAAATACTAGGTTACTTTGGTGCACTTTTAATAGGAGTGGTTTTAGGATTAATTGGTGGTGGCGGTTCTATACTCACAGTTCCTGTACTGGTATATCTAATGGCTATAAACCCCGTAACGGCAACCGCTTATTCATTGTTCGTGGTTGGTACTTCATCCCTGGTAGGAGCCCTGCGGAATATTCCGAAGAAATTAATAGATTTTAGAACAGCGATCGTTTTTGCGATCCCGGCATTTATAGCAGTTTACCTTACCAGAAAATTTCTGGTTCCTGCAATTCCTGAAGAGATATTCACGGTATTTAATTTTACGGTGACCAAAAATATAGGGATCATGCTATTCTTTGCCATTATCATGGTAATAGCTTCTATTTCTATGATTACTGAAAAACGAAATGGGCGTAATCTCGAAGAGGAAAAAGTATCCTATAACTATCCCCTCATCATTATAGAAGGCCTGCTTGTTGGCTTACTTACCGGGATAGTTGGTGCCGGTGGAGGATTTCTTATCATTCCTGCCCTCGTCCTGCTTGCCAAGCTACCCATGAAAAAAGCCGTGGCAACCTCGCTGCTTATCATCGCCTTTAAATCCCTGATAGGTTTTATAGGAGATGTACAGAATATGACCATAGACTGGCCGTTCCTGCTTATTTTTACCGGGATATCCATTGTTGGAATCTTCCTTGGAGTTTACCTTAATAACTTTATTAATGGAAAACGACTTAAAAAAGGATTTGGATGGTTCGTCTTGCTAATGGGTATCTATATCATAGGTAGCGAACTTTGGTAAAAAATGTTAAAATTACACTGATTTGTGAAAATTTACTTAAATTTTTAAAGGCTAACTCGCTGATTTAGTGTAATTTTAACTTCCGAAACCGAAATAATTCCCAATCCCCCCACCTTGTTAAGTTTTTTCTCCTGTTCAACAAACTGGGCAGGCGAAACTGTTTGGAAATAATAATGATTTAAAATATAATATTTATCCGGATACTTGAACAATGTTTTTCAGGAGTTATGGTTTGGGGGGAAAACAATTGCCTGCCTTCTTGGTGCGCAACCGACTAAATACCTTCTCCCTTTCAGAGATCTGTACAATAGAGGATTTCTATTAGAATGGTTATTCCGTTCAGTATCCGGATTTATATTTTTCCCCTCTTTTTTATTCTTTTCCCTTTTTTAATTTATCCCAAAAGTTTTCAAATTTGGCCATTCCTGTTCGGTAGGCTGCTCTAATTTTCATTAAATTTATTGTCCATTAGCAGCGATGAATTTCAGGATGTTCCCGAGATCATCAAAAATATTCCCCGAATGGAAAACCTCGATTACGCCAGACTTCAAATGGCATTTACCCTCGGCTTTCATATTATTTTTGCATGTATAGGTATGGTGATGCCTTTTTTTATGGTGGTCTCCCATAAAAAATGGCTTAATACCCGTAAGCCGGTATATCTAAAACTTACAAAAGCATGGCAAAGGGGAGTGGCCATATTCTTTGTTACCGGAGCGGTATCGGGTACAGCCCTATCCTTTGAATTGGGAATGCTATGGCCCGAATTTATGAAGCATGCCGGCCCTGTAATTGGTATGCCTTTTTCATTAGAAGGAGCCGCCTTTTTTGTGGAAGCGATCGCACTTGGGTTTTACCTCTATGGCTGGAATAAACTTCCGGAAACCTTCCACTGGATCACCGGGATAATAATTGGAATTTCAGGAGTCGCTTCGGGGATACTCGTGGTGTCTGCGAATGCCTGGATGAATGCCCCCACCGGCTTTGATGTGGTGAACGGTGAGTTTGTGAATATAGACCCTGTTGCTGCTTTCTTTAATGAAGCCTGGTTTACTCAGGCCCTGCACATGACCCTCGCCGCCTTCGCTGCGACAGGTTTCGCAGTTGCCGGTATTCATGCCTTCCAGATCCTTAGAAATAAAAGACCAGAGCTTCATAAGGAAGCCTTTAAGATCGCCATCTTTTTTGGAGCTATAGCTGCATTGCTTCAGCCTTTGAGTGGAGACCTTTCTG
>JAHELO010000310.1 GCA_024644145.1 Christiangramia sp. | reverse complement strand
GTATATGGCCGGGTGGTGCGGAAACTGCAGGTTGATGAAACCAAAATTCAAAAAACTGGCAGAAGAGAATGAAAATGCTAGTTTTATTCTTGTGGATGCCGAGAAATTTCCGGAATCAAGGAAACTGGCTACAGTAGACAACCTCCCAACTTTCGCTACTTTCAAAAATGGAAGTTTTAAAAATCAGGTTCAAACCAATAAGTTTGACCAATTAAAGAGCTTAGTCGATGAAGTTACCAGTAATTAGGCATCTGCAAAAGAACAATGAGGTTGAAAAGCTAGAGAATACTATCGAGGTTCTTGAAAACTTCACCGAGCATCGTTCAGTCTCTGATGAGGAAATGGACGTTATAGGTGAGTTACTTACCAACCTTTGCGGAGCTGTGGAAGTTCATAAAATGATAGAAAATGGTGTTTCGGAAAGGGATGCCGCAAATAACTTTGTGAAGAAAGTTCTTGGCTCTATAGACAAGTAAGAATTATTTACAAAATCATTTCAAAGAGGCTGTTTTCATTAGGAAACAGCCTCTGTTGTTTTATGATAATTTTAGTAATAACCGAAAGACAATCTTCTAAATTTATATTTCAAATAAAAAAAAAGCATGGCAAAAGTGGATCTTGGAGGAGAGAAAGTAACTACTTATGGTAGTCTTCCCGAAATGGATGAAAAAGCACCTCATTTTGAACTGATCAAATCAGATCTTAGCATCGGGACCTTAGAAGACTATAAAGGCAAAAGGGTAGTTATGAATATTTTTCCAAGTATCGATACAGGCACTTGTGCCACTTCTGTTCGCAATTTCAATAAAAAAGCCTCAGAATTGAAAAATACCGTAGTTTTGTGCATCTCCAGAGATCTGCCCTTTGCCCAGCAAAGGTTTATAAAGGATGAAGGCCTGGAAAAGGTTATCAATCTTTCAGATTTCAGAGATAGAAATTTTGGTAAAGATTACGGGGTGGAATTAATAGACGGTGCTTTTGAAGGCCTGTTAGCCCGGGCCGTTTTGGTTCTAAATGAAAACGGTCACGTTATACACTCTCAACTGGTTCCAAGCATCGATGATGAACCAGACTATCTTGCCGCCTTGAAAACCCTGTTATAATGAAAAATAGTTTCCTCGGAAAACGAATAAGAGGAGGAGGATATGCGATGAAAGGTGCCTGGTTGTTACTACGGCATGAACCCAGTATTCAGGTCCAGTTCGTAATTTCTATTCTGGTATGCATCGCGGGATGGTATTTTGAAATCACTCGCACAGAATGGATTTTTCAGTTTCTGGCTATTGGCCTGGTCATGTCTACCGAAGGACTCAATACTGCAATTGAAGCAATGGCCGATTTCGTACATCCCGATTTTCATAGTAAAATTGGTCATATTAAGGATGTGGCTGCAGGTGCGGTTTTTTTCGCCGCCGTGATCGCCGTGATCATTGCCGGTTTCATCTATCTGCCGTATATATTTTAAACTTTCACTTAAGGATAGAATCTTAACTTAAAGTTTTCTAAATTAGAGCACTATTTAGAAAATACCCTAACTTTTAAAATTGAAGTTTTTTTTCCTTAATTTGGAAAAGGCTAATTTGTATTTTTGCCGAAATCCTTTGACCTACGTATGGCTAAAAAGAAAGCTAAGACTAAGAAAACCGCCACAAAATCCCGCAATTTCTCCCTTAAGCTGAACAGACAGCAAAAAGTTGTTCTAGGTAGTTTCCTTATGCTTTTTGGCCTGGCGCTCATTGTTGCCTTTATTTCATTTTTATTCAACTGGCAGGCAGATCAAAGTGTCCTGAACGAATTTACAAACCGGGAGATCGAAGCTAAGAACTGGTTAAGCAAATTTGGAGCGAGCATCAGTGATTTTTTTATATATAAAGGTTTTGGACTTGCCTCCTTCTCTATTGCTTTTCTTATTCTACTAAGTGGTATTTATCTGTTTTTAGGTTTCAATAGCGCTAATCTTAAAAAATTCTGGTTCTGGGGAGTTCTGGTCATGATCTGGCTATCTGTTTTCTTCGGTTTTTTTGCTGAACAGAATGCGCTTTTAGGCGGAAGAATTGGATATGAAACAAATGATTTTATTCAGGATTACCTGGGATTTGTAGGCACCATCCTTCTTATGCTTTTCCTTTTTATAGCCTATCTGGCTATCCGTTTAAAAGTAACTCCTGAAATGATTACAGGTTATTTTAAATCGGGCAAAAAAGAACTTCAGAATGCCATGGCCGAGCATAAGTCGCAGATTTCTGAAACAGATGAAGAGAAAGACTGGAAAGAGACCGTGGTTCAGCCTAAAAAGGTTCAGGAAGAGGAAGAAAAGCCTCAAAGTATAGACCTTTCTGATGAAAACCCTATTGTAACAAATACGCCGGAACCTTCACCCGAGATCGAAATAAAATCTTCTCCCGTAGAAGAAGTGGCGATGGAAGTTGAGGCTGCACCTGAAGAGGAAGAAGAAGATAATTTAAGCAATAAACTGGTTAAGGATTTTGGTGAATTTGACCCAACCCTTGAATTAAAAAATTATAAGTTCCCTACCATCGAACTCCTTAAGGATTATGGTGGTACTATTACAATAGATCAGGAGGAACTGGAGGAAAATAAGAACCGGATTGTAGAGACACTTAAAAATTATAAAATTGAGATCGCACAAATCAAGGCGACCGTTGGTCCTACAGTAACCTTATATGAGATCGTTCCGGAGGCTGGAATTAGAATCTCCAAGATCAAGAACCTGGAAGATGACATTGCATTATCCCTTTCAGCATTAGGAATCAGGATCATTGCTCCTATTCCAGGACGGGGAACCATAGGGATAGAGGTACCTAATAAAAATGCGAGTATTGTTTCCATGCGTTCGGTGATCGCTTCCGCCAAATTCCAGAATGCCGAAATGGAATTACCGCTGGCGTTGGGAAAAACTATTTCCAATGAAACTTTTGTGGTAGATCTTGCTAAAATGCCTCATATGTTAATGGCGGGTGCCACAGGCCAGGGTAAATCTGTAGGTTTAAACGCCATATTAACATCACTCTTATACAGCAAACATCCGGCAGAAGTTAAGTTTGTACTGGTAGATCCCAAAAAAGTTGAACTTACACTATTCAATAAGATCG
>JAHELO010000309.1 GCA_024644145.1 Christiangramia sp. | reverse complement strand
TTAATGTGAATATACTTAAAACCCGGATGGGTGATATCTCACCTCTAGGAATTGCCGCTGGAAATTTTTCTGTTTTATTTCTACCTGCATTGGTATTACTTTACATTACCGGTTTTTTCGACCTGCCGGAATACTCAGAAGAGATTAAACTATCCATTGTTTACGTTGCTATTCTTGGGGTGATAGGTACGGGGGTAGCCATGATCATTTTTAATAAACTGGTGCAAATTTCAGATCCGGTCTTTACCACCTCGGTTACTTATACCATTCCTGTTGTAGCCTTGGGGTGGGGAATTCTTGATGGTGAAGTATTTAGTTCAGGGCAACTAATCTCTGCCTTTGTAATTCTGCTTGGTGTTTTTATAGTAAATAAATCACGAAAAATAATTTCCAGGTATAAAAAACAAGCTATATAAAAAAAGCCCCGGTAACCGGGGCTTTCTGTTTATTATGTAAAAATTACTATTCAGTCGCAAAATCCTCTTCAGAAACACCATCATTTACAAGGATCTTTGAAACTTTAAATTCAAAGGATTGAGGTCCCATGCTTTGAGAGATCGTAAAAGGAAATTTAACGCCTTCAACTTCCTGATAGTTGCTATAACCTGTAGGGATGGTCATGGTTTGACCAGCCTGGCTAACAGTTTTTACAGACTGTAACTTTAATCCGCTTTCAATAGAATAGAAGTTTTTATTGTTCTCATCTATCATTACCACATAAGCATCTTTGCCGTCTACTTTTTCCATTCCGGTAACCTTAGCCTCACCTACAGTTAATTCAGGAAAAGGGTTAGCATCAGCCTTAGCAGTTTTTATCTGCTCTTCATTGTAGGGTATTTTTTGACCCTGTGCCATTACAAAACCTTTTTCACCATCAAAAACCTGTTTGTTCATAACATTCCCGCCCATGGAAATAGACTGGGTTAGCTTTCCGGCCATCGTTCTTTTCATTTCAAGGTCCAGTTTCATTCCCTGGATTTCAGCCTGGGCGATCATTACAACGCTTTCTACGTTGCTAATAGCTTCTTTGCCGCCAATGGCTTGGATGTATTTTGAAAATACTTTCTCTGCTGTAATAGATGGGTCTAATTTCGCTTCTGAAGGTTTTTCAACTTCCTCAGCAAATCTGTTGAAAAATTTGATTGGGATCGTTTTTCCTTCATAGGTCATCTTTTCCAGATTTTCCAGTACCTCTGAACCTTTACCGGCAATGACTATACGGGAATTGTCTGCAAGAAAATATTTCTGAGCTACACGCTGTACATCTTCTTTAGTAACCTGATCTATCCTTTTCAGATAATCTTCATAGAACTCTTCATCAAGATCTTCGGTTTCTATTTCCATAGCGAAATTTGCTATAGTGGATGGTTGTTCCAGTGATAGTACAAAATCTCCGGTAAGTTTAGCCTTGGCATTGGCTAGTTCCTTATCGGTTACGGGCTCCTTTCTAATTTTGTAGATCTCATCAAGAAATGCAACTACAGAGCTATCTGTGACTTCATTTCTTACACTTGCGCTGGCTACAAAGGTCGAGGCGTATCTGTCGTTTCCTGCACTGGAATATGCTCCATAGGTATATCCCTTGTCTTCACGCAAATTCAGGAACAAACGGGCTTCACCACCGCCACCAAGGATCTTATTAGCAACAAGCATCGGGAAATAGTCGTCATCTTTCTTTTTAAGTTTGGTGGTGTTCACCAGGGCAATTTCACTTTGTACCGCATTTGGCATATCTATGAAATTGATTTGAGTTTGATCAAGGTTAGTAACTTCTGGAAATGCCGGCTCTGGAACTTCAGAGGCCTTCCAGTTAGAAAAATGGTTTTTCACAAGGTCTTTTACCTGGTCCTCGTCTACATCTCCCACAATTACCAGGTAGGCATTGTGTGGAGAAAACCATGTACTGTAATAAGCCTCTACATCTGTGAGCTGAAGTTTTTCCAGGGATTCCTGGGTTGAGAATTCTCCATAAGGGTGATCTTTACCATAAGCCAGGGCAGAGCGAATTCTTCTTGCGTTAAAGGCTACATTTTTTTCATTGCTCTTAAGTCCTTCTATATTTCTTTCTTTGGCTTTCTCAAATTCTTCCTGAGTGAATTTAGGATTTAATAATCCGTCTGCCATTAATCCGAGGATCTCAGGAAAGTATTTAGAAAGTGTGTTGGCGGTTGCACCACCTGAATAAAAATTTAGTCTTGCACCAAGAAAGTCTATTTTCTCATTGAAAGCATCTTTAGTCATTGTTTTGGTTCCGGTACCCAGAAGGTCGCCTGTTAGGGTTGAAACTCCTGCTTTCTTACCTTCGGCGTGAGGTGGGTTGTCAAATCTTAAAGAAACCAATACTCTTGGTAACTTATGGTTCTCTACTACCATTACCTTAAGACCGTTATCAAGATCGAAAGTTTCGGGTTCGTCAATATTAATTTTTGGTGCAGGTCCCGGTTCGGGCATTTTACTGCGGTCTATTTGTGCTGTAATACCTGCAGAAAACATTAAGAATGCTGCAAGGATCCATATCGAATTTTTCATATTTCTATTGTTGTTAGATTTTTATTCTTCCTTTTTGCTTTCCGGTAGATATTCAATTACCACGCGTTGATTGGGTTTAAGATATTTTTTTGCTGCCTCCATAATATCTTTGCGGGTAATAGACCTGTATATTTCAATCTCTTTATTTATTAGATCAGTGTCACCATATAGCAAATAGCTCTTAGCCAGCGAATTGGCAATACCTTCAACACTTGAGTTAGAATTAACAAAGTTGTTCTCAGCTTTGTTCTTTAGCTTCTGAAGATCTTTTTCAGAAATCAGCTCCGTTCTTAATTTTGAGATTTCTTCCTCTACTTCAGTATTGATAACTTCTAAAGAAGTTTCGCCCATTGGAATAGCAAATACACCATAAATACTATGGTCAGATTGGCCAAGATTAAAGCTTTGTACGGTTAAAGCCTGTTTTTGATCGTCTACCAGTTTTTTAAATAATTTCGAGCTTTTCCCGTCGCTTAAATAAGTAGCTATCATATTTAGAACGTAAGACTCTTTGTTGGTTACCGGGGGAGTTCGATACGCTAAAATAAGGGCTGGGAGCTGAATATTTGGATCGTAGGCTTTAGCCTTTTTCT
>JAHELO010000308.1 GCA_024644145.1 Christiangramia sp. | reverse complement strand
TAAATCACAGCATATGGAGACCAAATTGGGAAAGATTACAGTTGAAAAAATCAAAGTATCAAAGATTAGCAAGGTCGATTTTTCCAATCTTCCTTTCGGGAAAGTTTATTCGGATCACATGCTGGTTTGCGATTATAAGGACGGGGCATGGCAAACGCCTCGCATTATGCCTTACAGATCAATTTCTTTAGATCCGGCTGCCAAAATATTTCATTACGGTCAATCTGTATTTGAAGGAATGAAAGCTTATAAGGATGCTGAAGGTCAGGCGTGGCTGTTCAGGCCTGAAGAAAATCAAAGGAGGCTCAATATTTCTTCAAAGCGAATTTCCATTCCCGAACTTCCTAAAGAGATCTTTTTTGAGGGGCTAAAGACTCTCTTAAAACTCGAAAAGGATTGGATCCCTACTACTCCCGGAAGTTCACTCTATGTAAGACCTTTTGTATTTGCTTCCGGCGTAGGACTGCACGCTTCTCCTGCAGATCAATATAAGTTCTTTATAGTCTGTGCTCCCTCCGGACCCTATTTCGCCGGAAAGATCAAAGTTCTTATTGAAGAAAAGTATTCAAGGGCTGCCAACGGTGGAGTAGGTTATGCCAAGGCCGGCGGGAATTACGCCGGGCAGTTCTACCCTACAAAACTCGCCCAGGACAAAGGTTACCAGCAAGTGATCTGGACGGATGATAACACCCATGAATACATAGAGGAAGCGGGTGCTATGAATATTTTCGTAAGAATCAATGATACACTGATGACCAGCCCAGTAAGTGATAGAATCCTGGATGGGGTAACGCGAAAAAGTGTCATTGATATTGCCAAAGCAGAAGGTATTCCTGTGGAGATCAGAAAAATCAGGGTGGAAGAACTTATTTCAGCCTCTAAAAATGGGAGCTTAAAAGAAATGTTCGGCGCAGGTACAGCCGCAGTGATCTCCCCTATCTCAGGATTTGGGCACAGAGAAATGGATTACAACCTGCCGGAACTGGAGAATAGTTATGCTGGACTATTAAAGAAAATGATCACTGATATCCAGTACAACAAAGCAGAAGATCCTTTTGGATGGCGATTTAAAGTGGATTAAAAGAAGCTTGGAAGCGCGAACTAATCAGAACTACCTGTCCAAAATAGTTTTTATATCGGGTTTAAAATACCCCGGTCCTTTTAAGACTTTACCGTCTTCACGGTATATGGGTTTACCATTTTCTCCCAGTTTGCTCATATTGCTGCGCTGAATTTCTTCAAAAACATCTTCGATAATGTGCTGCATACCGTGTTCGAGTATCGTGCCACATAAGATGTAAAGCATATCGCCCAGGGCATCGGCAACTTCAACCAAATCTCCATTCTGAGCCGCTTCGTAGTACTCTTCATTTTCTTCATCCATCAGGTTGTACCGCAGTAAGTTTTTGGCTTCCCCCAGATCAGCTCTTGGAGTCTCAGACACACCCAAGCCAAAAGATTGATGAAACTTGGCAACAGCATCTATCTTGCTTTTCATAGTATCTCTTTTTTGACGTAATTTTGCGCTAAAATAAAAAATATGTTCAGCACTGGACAATTAATCTTTGCCGCCCTTTTTATCGTTGTCTTTACAGTTGTAATTGTCTTAACTTATAAAAAAGACAAAAATCTTCACAAGAAAAATTACAAAGGGGTAAAATGGGTCGGTATCGTTTTTATCCTATTTATATTTTTTCTGTTTTTGATTAAATATCTGCTTAAAAATTAACACTTTTTTTACCTACACCACAAAAATTGCTTGCCTGACAACATTATCTCGCTTTCGTGCGTATACTATAAGAAAACACGTACTTTTGCGTTATAGTTTCAAAGAAATCCGATAAATGACAACCTTTTTTACCATTTTCTTTGTTTTAGTCGTAGTAAATGCTGCGCTCATTACTTTTAGTTTGCTAACAAATAAGCGTAAGCAAATGGAAATGCAGGGTGATCAATCCGAAGCTACGAAAGAGAAAGTTTATTCTCTTGACTGGACATCCTCAAAATACCGGAAAGCCATTTAGATTCCTATCTTTAGGGCATGAAACAGTTTTTATTGGTCTTTCTTGGTGGAGGAATTGGCAGTTGCCTTCGCTTTATAATCAGCAAATTCTTAAATCCTTATTTCAGTTCCTTTTACCTAGGTACGTTCAGCGTGAATATACTAGGCTGCCTGCTCATAGGTCTTATTCTTGGTATCACTTCAAAATCTTCTGCTTTAAATAGCACCTCGCTCGTATTTCTCACTGTAGGTTTTTGCGGAGGCTTTACCACCTTCTCCTCATTTGCCCTTGAAAATTATGGAATGCTCAGAGAGGGACAACTGTTCTCATTTTTCTTCTACACGCTTAGCAGTGTGCTTGTTGGTATCCTAGCCGTAGCATTGGGATTCTGGCTGGTAAAACTCTTTGGTTAAATCCTATTACTACCCGGTAAACTAAAGGTATTCCCCGCTTTTTTTACTGCCTTCGCACCGATTCTTACAGGGAATGTTAACACACCCCTACAAAAAAACCATATTTATAATTTATCAATTTTAGAATAGTATACCCCTATTATTAAGGGGTAAAATTTATTATAATGATAAAAATGAAGTATATACCCCCTTTTTTTTAGGGGGTTATTTTTATTAATTTAATTTTGGCCCATCAACAATAAACTAATACAATGAAAAAAGTAGAAGCAATTATTCGAAAATCAAAATTTGATGACGTGAAAAAAGCACTTCATGAAATTGAGGTGAATTTCTTCAGTTACTGGGATGTCACCGGCGTCGGAAATGAAAAACAAGGACATGTCTACCGGGGTATTTCTTATAGTACATCTGATATCCAGAGGAGGTATCTGGAAATTGTTATTTCCGACGACTTTCTGGAGAAAACAATTAACACAGTGCTGGAAGCAGCCTATACCGGAAATGTAGGTGATGGGAAGATTTTTGTTTCTGATGTGTTACAAGCCTACAGGATACGAACCAAGGAGAACGGACACGCGGGAATTAATTAAACCAATAAACTAACTAACAATTATTGAAATATGGAAGCAGGATTATTTACAGCTAACAATATATGGATGATGGTTTGTACCGCATTGGTATTCTTCATGCATTCAGGATTTGCCTTTTTAGAAATTGGGCTT
>JAHELO010000307.1:1567-3152 GCA_024644145.1 Christiangramia sp. | reverse complement strand
ATTGGATGTTGCAATAGCCATACCAGCGTTTGCACAAACCACATTATTTTGAGCCTTGGTTCCATTACCTTTTAGAATACTGGTAAGGATCTTCGCAGAACTTTCAACAGAGCCTCCACCGGCAATCTCCGGTTGTTTTAATTCGTCCACTCCAAAATCTGAAGGTTTTAAAACTCTTTCAGTATTATTGCTGATGCTTTTGGTTTCCCCGGTGAGTGATATTTCGTCATAACCATCTAGCGCGTGTAAGATCGTGTAATTTTTATCGGTATTCTGGTAAAGGTAGGCATACATACGTGCTAGTTCCAGACTAAAAACTCCTACTAATTGATTTTTGGGAAATGCTGGATTCACCATTGGACCCAGCATATTGAAAAATGTCTTTACGGCCAGACTTTTTCTAACCGGGGCCACATTTTTCATGGCAGGGTGAAACAAGGGCGCATGGAGGATACAGATATTTGCTTTATCTATACACCTTTCCAGAAAACCTGAATCCTTACTAAATTTAATCCCCAGGTATTCCATTACGTTGGAACTGCCACTTACCGAAGAAACACCGTAATTACCATGTTTTGTAACTTTAACTCCTGCTCCCGCGGTCACAAAAGATGAAGTGGTAGAAATATTGAAAGTATCTTTCCCATCTCCGCCGGTACCGCAAAGGTCCACCGCATTATAAGCAGAGAAATCTACTTTTAGACATAATTCCAATAAAGCATCCCTGAAACCTTCAAGCTCCTCTATGGTAATACTGCGCATCATATACACAGTAAGGAATGCCGCGATCTGGGTCTCGTTATATTTCCCTTCAGAAATATTGAAGATCACCTGTTTGGCTTCCTCTTTATTAATAGTTTCGTGACTTATAAGTCGGTTTAATAATTCTTTCATTCTTCTTTTCTCTTCTATTCGGGTGAAGCTTCTAGCAATAACTTTTTTACCTTAGAGTAAATTAATTTCTCAAATTTTACCGGCTACATTTCTATAATTAAAATATTAAAAAGGCCTTTCAGATTCCGATGGCTGTTCTTCTGGTGAAATTTTTTGCTCCGGACCCTCTACCCAATTCCTTATCATTTTTTTTCCTTCCGGGGTTAAAACAGATTCAGGGTGAAATTGCACTCCCCGCACGTCAAATTCTGTATGTCTTAGAGACATGATCTCGCCTTTCTCGTCATAACTGGTGGCTTGTAAGAACGGCGGCAGGTTCTTTTCCACTACCCAGGAATGATATCTTCCCACCTGTAATTCTTTCTCCAGACCTCGGAATATATATTCATCATCTACAAATAATTCGATCCTTGTCGCTACTCCGTGATATACATCATCAAGATTTAACAGTTTACCTCCAAACACTTCGCCAATCGCTTGCATGCCAAGACATACGCCGAGAATGCTCTTTGTTGCAGCATATTTTTCGATAATAGGCTTCAGTAGTCCTGCTTCATTGGGTATGCCCGGCCCTGGAGATAAAAGTATCTTCTCAAATTCATCTACATCATCTATATGTAATTGATCATTCCGCTTTACCACTACTTCGCAATCCAGTTCTTCCAGATAATGAACCAGGTTGTATACGAAA
>JAHELO010000307.1:0-1557 GCA_024644145.1 Christiangramia sp. | reverse complement strand
TTTATTATTCTTGTTCATCCTATATCTCTTCAGCTATTTCAAGGGCTTTGGTTAAAGCCCCTAATTTGTTATATACTTCCTGTAATTCATTTTCGGGCTTGGATTCAGATACGATTCCAGCCCCTGCCTGGTAATGTAATTCGTGATTTTTGCTTACAAAAGACCTGATAATAATGGCGTGGTTAAAGTTCCCATCAAAATCCATAAAACCAATCGCTCCACCGTAAGCACTTCGATTTACATTCTCGAATTTCTCTATAAGTTGGAGAGCCATTGGTTTAGGAGCGCCGCTAAGGGTGCCGGCAGGAAAGGTATCTGCCACAATTTGCGGTGTAGGAACATCAGGATCTATTTTACCTGTAACTTTGCTAACCAAGTGAATAACATGAGAAAAGAACTGGATTTCCCTGTAAGTTTCTACTTTAACATCACTTCCGTTTCTACTTAAATCGTTTCTGGCCAGGTCTACGAGCATTACATGCTCGGATTTTTCCTTCTCATCTGCAGCCAGCTCCTTAGCTATCTCTGCATCTTTTTCATCATTGCCAGTTCTTTTATAGGTTCCTGCGATGGGATGAATTTCTGCCCTTCCCTTAGTCACTACCAGTTGTGCTTCAGGAGAGCTGCCAAATATTTTAAAATTACCGTAGTCGAAATAGAAGAGGTAGGGCGAGGGGTTTACATTCCTTAAGGCTCGATATACATTGAATTCATCACCCTTGAATTTCTGCGAAAACCTCCTTGAAAGCACCAGTTGGAACACATCTCCGCGGTGGCAATGCTCTTTGGCAGCATCTACCATAATCTTATACTGCTTATCGGTAAGATTAGATACTGGCTCTTCACTTCTGTTGAAATTATAGGAAGCGAAATTCTTCACTTTCAGTAATTGCTCGATTTCGTTAATCTTGCTTTCTGAATTAAAGGAATGGTCAAAAATGTAGGCCTCATTTTTAAAATGATTAATGGCGATAATATTCTGATACACCGCGTAGAATATATCTGGGATCTGAAGGTCTTTTTCTTTTTTGACGATATCTACCTTCTCAAAATATCTAACAGCATCATAGGCGATATAACCAAACAGCCCATTATTTATGAACTTAAAATCTGAAGGATCTGACCTGAACATTTTTGAAAATTTCTGAATTTCCCCCGGAACAGATATGGTAGAATCTATTTGCGAAGTTTGGGCACGGCCATCTGGGAAGGTGCTGGTAATAATTTCATTCTCAAGTTTAAAAGACGCGATGGGATTACAGCAGATATAAGAAAAACTATTATCGCTGGCATGATAATCACTACTCTCCAGGAGTAAACTATTTGGATACTTGTCCCTTAATTTAAGGTAGATACTAACAGGAGTTATTGTATCTGCAAGAATCTTTTTATAGGTAGTTTTTAATTCAAACATTGAGGGTTAATTTAATTCAATAAAAAAAGGCTTGTCGTGAGACAAGCCTTTGTATTTTCTATAATGGAAATAGCAGTTTAGCTCACGAAGTTTGACGTAAGTTATTCCACCACCAGTTATTTTTGTTCATTTTAAACATGACT
>JAHELO010000306.1 GCA_024644145.1 Christiangramia sp. | reverse complement strand
TACCGGCCAGCCTTGTAAATGCTATTACAGCTATGTATATGCCGGCAGCAGTAAGTACAATCGCCAATAGATCTATCTCTTTAAATGCAAACCATTTTTCCATAATGATAAAATTTATCCCCCTACAACTTCTCCCCCGTTAATATGAATTATTTGCCCGGTGATATAACTACTATCCTCACAGGCAAGAAAAACATATGCAGGACCTACCTCGCTTGGTTGACCTGCCCTGCCCATTGGTACCTTCTTACCAAAATCTGAAATATCATCAAAAGTTGATGGGATCAACGGTGTCCATATAGGTCCGGGCGCTACCGCATTAACCCTGATCCCTTTATCTACCAGCATTTTTGCCAGGGATCTCGTAAAACTCACAATGGCACCTTTACTACTGGAATAATCCAGTAAATGTTCGCTACCCCTGTAAGCAGTAACCGAGGTGCTGTTAATTATACAACCGTCATTTTTTAAATATTCAAGGGCAGATTTTACCAGATAGAAATAAGGATACATATTGGTTTCAAAAGTTTTTCGAAATTGTTCTGAACTTATTTCCTCCACCTTCTCTTTTGGAAATTGCATGGCAGCATTATTCACCAGGATATCTAAACTCCCAAATTCATCCACAGTACTCTTCACAGCTTGAATACAGAAGACTTCCTCTTTAAGATCACCTCTAAGAATCAAACATTTTTTACCTTCCTTTTCCACCAGTTTTTTAGTCTTGGCTGCATCTTCATCTTCATCATAATACACGATCGCAACATTTGCTCCCTCCTTGGCATAATGCACCGCTACGCTCCGTCCAATTCCACTATCACCTCCACTTATGAGGGCAACTTTTCCTTTTAATTTATCACTTCCCTGGTAACTGGCTCTAATAATTTCAGGCTCCGGGATCATTTTAGATTCATCTCCGGGTTGGTTCTGATCCTGCTGAGGAAAATCTTTATTTTTACTCATGAATTCTTGATAATTTAATTTTAGCCGGGTTTTATATTAAAAGTCTAAATTACAATGGATTCCCTCTAATTAAATGTTAAGCAATCTTAATCCTTTGTCAATATTGACAGGAAGGAATTGATAGCGTCAAAAAAACGCATCAATAAGATTAATTGAATAAATTCGATGATGAACAACTTTTTAAAGATCGGGCATCGCGGTGCTAAAGGTCACCTGGCAGAGAATACCCTGGAAAGCATACAAAAGGCCCTTGATCTTGGGGTTGATGCCATAGAGGTAGATGTACATAAATGCTCCAGTGGTGAGTTGTGGGTGATTCATGATTTCACCCTGGATCGCACTACAAATGGAAGTGGGGAAATTGCCAAAAGACCTGCAGAAGTGATTCGCGATTTAAGGATTGAGGGGCGATACAGTATACCGCTGCTCACGGAGGTATTGGACTTGATTGAAGGGAAATGCAAAATCAATATAGAATTAAAAGGTTTAAATACCGCTGCGGGCGTGAGCCATCTGGTGAAGAAAAAGGTTGCTGGTGGAAAATGGCAGTATTCAGATTTTATTATTTCCAGTTTTCAGAAGAATGAACTTTTTGAGACCAGGAAGCTTGATGAAGAAGTGCCAATTGCAGTTCTAAGCAAGGCCAGTGTGCCAGAAGCTATAGAACTTGGAAAACTACTTAAGGCAACCGCCATACACCCTTCCCTCGGGATTATCACGCGAGACAATACTAAATTAAGCCAGGATGCGGGCTTCAAGGTAAATGTCTGGACAGTGAACGAAAGGGAAGATATAAGACGTATGATAGAATTCGGAGTAGATGGGATAATATCAGATTTTCCCAACAGGCTTCATAATCCGCTGTTACAACTCAGGCCTTAACCAATTTCTCCTGCTAATAATATCTGATTATTTTTGCCAGTAATTATAAAAGCAGGATTTGGAGCAATTTGATATAATAATTATTGGTGGTGGAGCTGCCGGGTTTTTTACTGCGATCAATGCAGCCGAAAATAATCCAAAATTAAGGATCCTTATCCTGGAGCGCGGGAAGGAGGTTCTCACAAAAGTAAGGGTCTCCGGCGGTGGTCGCTGCAATGTGACCCATGCTGAATTTATTCCATCTGAACTGGTAAAAAAATACCCGCGCGGTGAAAAAGAACTCCGCGGACCCTTTCATAAATTTATGACCGGTGATACGATCGCCTGGTTCGAAAAGAGAGGTATCGCACTAAAGACCGAAGAAGACGGCAGAATGTTTCCCGTTACCGATAGTTCCCAGACCATTATAGATTGCTTTATAAAAGAATGTAAAAAACTAAATATTGAAGTTCGTAAAGGTCACAGTCTGAAATCTTTTAAACGGCAAAATGATATCTGGCAAATAGAGACCACTTCTGGAATATACAATTCTAAAAACCTGATGCTGGCTACGGGGAGCAATACCAAGGTTTGGAATTTACTTAAAAAAATGGGTCATAACATTGTAACTGCTGTTCCCTCCCTCTTCACCTTCAATATCAAGGATACCAGAATTAAAGACCTTGCCGGTATAGCTTCAGAAGCAGAAGTAAAGATTAAAAATGAAAATCTGGAAAGTTCAGGGCCTTTATTAATCACCCATTGGGGAATGAGTGGCCCCGCCATATTAAAGCTATCTGCCTGGGGAGCGCGCGAGCTCAACGGCCGGGATTACAAGTTCACTATCCTTGTTAACTGGTTGCCGGGTTATGCTGAAAAGGAAATATTTGAGGAACTAAAAGAATTGAAGTTTTCCAATTCTAAGCAGCAAGTATTTACGAGACCGCAATTCAATTTACCCAAACGACTTTGGCAAAGCATTGTGTCGGCATCAAATATTAACTCTGAAACCAAGTGGGCAGATACCAATAAAGAACAGCTTAAGGCTCTGTCTTTGCAATTAACTGCAGCTGAATTTCAGGTGCACGGGAAAAGCACTTTTAAGGAAGAATTTGTAACAGCAGGTGGAATCGACTTGAAGGAAGTTGACTTTAAAACATTTGAAAGCAAACTATTTAAAGACTTGTATTTTGCAGGTGAGATCCTGAACATAGATGCGATTACCGGTGGTTTTAATTTTCAAAATGCATGGACTGGTGGCTTCCTGGCTGCCAGGGCTATGAGTTAAGCCGCCATATTTCAAAATTGAAAACTATTGCAAACAGGACCCAG
>JAHELO010000305.1 GCA_024644145.1 Christiangramia sp. | reverse complement strand
CTGAATACACCTGGCATCCCATGGCTCCTGGAGTTTATGCCGAATTTAATGAACATAGCGGTACTCCTGAGGGGTTCATATTTGGTGCAGGATGGTCTAAGGCAAAAACCTTTTTATTAGAGAGTTCTGATCAATTCAGATCACCTCCACCTCCTGAGATTAATAGCAACCAGTATACTAAAGCCTTCAATGAAGTTAAAGAAGTAGGTGCCTTAGTGAGTACTACAAGAACTGCGGATCAGGCGCATTATGCCATGTGGTGGAAGGAATTCGTTGAAATATCTCTGAATAGGTTAGCCACGGATCTTGTGCAGAAGGAGAAGATAGACCTTTGGACTGCAGCAAGATCATTTGCTTTATTAAATATGACTATTTACGATGCCTATGTCTGTGTTTTTGATAACAAATTTTTCTATAACCATTGGCGGCCATATACCGCTATACGCTGGGCTGCCAATGATGGAAACCCTGATACCGAACCAGATACAACATGGAATACGCTTCATAATCATACCTATGCATTTCCGTCATATCCTTCTGCACATGGCTCAGGGAGTGGTTCAGGCATGACGGTGCTTGCCAATACCCTGGGTCTGGGGGATGATTATGCGTTCACTATGATAGTTCCTGAAGTTGAGAGTTCCGGACCAATGTCTGAGAAAATAAAAATGGATCCACCCGAGCGTTCTTTTAATAGTTTTTCCGAAGCAGGTCTTGAAGGTGCCATGTCCAGATTGTATTTAGGGATCCATTTTAGATACGATTCAGAAGAAGGGAATAAGTTAGGTGTTCAAATAGGCGAATACACAAGTCAAAATTTTCTGAAACCCTTGTAAAGCGTTATCATGAATCCCAACCCTGGCAGTTATTTTTATGCTCCGGATGCTTCATTAGAATTGCAAATATTACTTGCAATCATTTTAATAGCTTAAATAGATAATGAAATTATTAATTCAAAGGATATCCATGATCCTCAGGTAATCCAATCTTATTGATAAAATTACTCCAGCGTGAATCGCTGTACATGGGTTTGAAAGATGGGTAGGAAAGTGCTTCAACTAAAACCGGGTCCTTCACTTCATAAGCTTTGTTTAACCATTTAAAGGATTTGTCATAATCCCCTCTGAACGCATATAGATCTGCGACATTTGCAGGTTCCTTCTGGCTGTATTTATCCAGGAATTCTTCAAATAGTGTATCCGCCTCGGCATTCCGACCTAATGCATATAGGATAAAATTACGCCCATAAAGACTGAAAAACTGATGTTTTTCTTGTGCTATTTCAGCAAGAGCTTCATCATTTCTCCCCTGTGCCAAACGAATTTTAGCCATCATATAATGAAAAATCTGCCAATTAGGAAAATATAATTCGAATGTTTTAAAAGCCTCTTCAGCCTCTTCCAAACGATTCATCCTGTAATAAGCATGACCCAGATTAAAGTAATTACCATAAACTAAAGGATCTACCTCTATGGATCTTTTGAGTAAATCTACAGACTTCTCCAGATCGCCAAATGTCATATTTGCAGCAGTGCCCATTATAACGCCATCGTTCGGAATTAATTCCAATGCTTTGTTCATGCTTTTCGCAGATTCCTCAAAATCCCAATTCTTCTCTTGCAAACTCGCTAAAGTAGCATATGAATATCCCGAATCAGGTTCCAATTCAATAGCTTTATGTACCGCGTCCAATCCTAATGAAAATCCTTCTTCCGGTTCGCGTATACTAAAATTGTAAGTACCTGTATTGTATATACCTGCCAACAAGCGCCATGCAGCAGCATAAGTTGAATCGAGGGCAATTGATTCTTTAACTTTGGTTTCGGCACTAATATAAGCGTCTTTCGTATTTTGTTTAAATAAATGATTAGCCTGAAGATATAAATTATAGGCTTCAGGATCCAAAGTATGGGATTTTATAGGTTGGCCTAATAGTGATAGTTTTAATTCTTTACTGACCTCCGCTGCTATCTCATCCTGAATCTTAAAAATACTATCTAATTTCCGGTCATAGGTATGTGACCACTCATGTGCACCATTGCTGGTATTGATCAACTGAGCCGTAACACGTATCATATTGCCCGCTTTTCGAATGCTGCCCTCCAATATATGAGTAACTTTGAGTTCGTTGCCTATTTCGGTAGCCTTTGCATCTTTTCCTTTATACGAAAATGAAGAGGTGCGGCTTATCACTTTCAGCTCAGGTATCTTGGCCAAAAGATTCAATAATTCTTCACTAATGCCATCAGAAAAATATTCATGGTCTTGTTTCGGACTCATATCGGCAAAGGCCATGACTGCGATTGAATGATCACCATACTCAACAACTTGCGCAGAATCTTTGGTAAATCGATCAACTAAAAGAATAATAATAACAAAAGTAAGTGTGGTAATAATCAGCTTATTGAGACGTGATCCTGTTTTTGTTGAAATGGACTGTTCCGGTTCAACATCGATTGTCTTCTTGATGCCTTCTGGTGTAAATTCATAAACCCATGCAAAGATCAGCCATACCGGAAATCCAAGGGCCAGAAACACTAAAGACCATTTTAGGAGATAATTTGGAGCACCAAATGCCGGTAGAACTGTTGAAAGAACCTGTGTAATTAACCAGGCTACTACTAAATAAGCTATTGCTGACTTAATGACATTGCGTCGCTTCAGTTCATTAAAATAGTCATTGAATTTCATTTATTCTCCGTAAAAATCCAAAAATACAAAAAACCAACTTCTAACTGCTTTCCTCGCTATTAACTCTATTCTAGAACTTCCAACCTCTTACCTTGTATATCTAACCGTTTACATGTAAATCACCTCTTACTTCGAACCTCGTACCTCGTATATCTAATTTCCAACCTCTTACCTCGTACTTCTAACTTCATTGCATCGACCCCTTACATCGTGAATCAATTCTCTTACTTCCAACCTCTTACCTCGTACTTCTAACTTCATTGCATCGACCCCTTACATCGTGAATCAATTCTCTTACTTCCAACCTCTTATCTCTTACCTCGTATATCTCATTTCCAACCTCTTACCTCGTATATCTAATTTCCAACCACTTACCTCTTACCTCTTACCTCGTACCTCGTACCTCTTGCTTCAAACTTCATTCCATCAATCTCGTACTTTATGTTCAAACTTATGTTAGATAATTGGATT
>JAHELO010000304.1 GCA_024644145.1 Christiangramia sp. | reverse complement strand
GCAAAAGAGGTATGTCTTTTTGCATTTGAATCAAAAGGAGAAATTCTTACGAGTCTATGCACTCCGTTCTCTCCTTTAAGCCATCCAAATGCGAATTCACCTTCAATCTCCAAAGTAACTGTTTTAATTCCGGCAACATCCCCGGCCTGGTAGTTTAGCTCACGAATCTTGAATTTTCGCTTTTCTGCCCACATGAGATACATTCTCATTAGCATCTCTGCCCAGTCACAACTTTCTGTTCCACCCGCACCGGCTGTTATCTGTAATACAGCGCTCATATTATCACCTTCTTCAGATAACATGTTCTTGAATTCCAGATCTTCAATAAGATCCTTAGCACTGGAATGCCTTTGCTGAACGTCCTCTGCAGTGGCCTCTTCCTCTTTATAGAATTCGTAGATAACTTCAAGGTCATCCACCAAAGTTTCTGCCTTTTCGTAATCTGCTACCCAGCTTTTTTCAGAATTGACCTCTTTCATAATCTGTTCAGCCTTTTTAGGGTCATCCCAGAAATCAGGAGCAAAGGTCTTTTCCTCCATATTGGTTATTTCAATCTTTTTGGCATCAATGTCAAAGATACCTCCTTAACGCAACCAGGCGCTCTTTAAGATCTCTAATATTCTCTATTGTTATCATTCATGGTCGATTTGTCGTAAAAATAGAATTTAAGGGAGTTTCGGAAAAGTATTTAACGAATATTTTTTAGTTTTAGAAGCCTTTAAAAACTCAATAATGCGCAATAAACTTTTTATAATTCTGGCCCTCAGCATATCACTTATATCGAATGCTCAATTTCTTGAAAAGAAAAAAGAACTAAGTAAGTATGAAGGCTATTTCGATTTTTACTACAATCTGCAGGAAGATGAGATCTATCTGGAGGTAGACAAATTAGATGAGGAATTTCTATATACCCATTTTCTTACCACTGGTGTGGGCTCTAATGATATTGGCCTGGATCGCGGACAATTGGGTGGAGCAGAAGTGGTGAAATTTCAAAAGGCAGGGAATAAGCTGCTATTGATACAACCAAACTTGTCTTACCGGGCAATCACCGAAAATCAATATGAACGTGAAAGTGTTGCGGAAGCTTTTGCCAGGTCTGTGTTATTTGGTTTTGAGATTAAAGAAGAAAAAGACGGCAAATATATTATTGATTTTACACCATTTTTATTAGAGGACGCTCATGGCGTAGCAGATAAACTCAAGAAAGGAAAATATGGAACCTATAAACCAGACAAGTCTAAAAGTGCTCTGGCCTTAGAGCGCACCAAAGCCTTTCCAGAAAATGTGGAATTTGAAGCCTTGCTTACCTTCGCAGGAGAACCAACAGGTAACACTGTAAAATCTGTGGTGCCAGATACCAAAAATATAAGCGTAACTCAACACCATTCTTTCGTAAAACTACCTGATGATAATTATGAGAAAAGGATTTTTGATCCCCGGAGTGGTGCTATTTTCATATCATACATGGATTATGCATCGCCCGTGTATGAGCCAATTAAAAAAAGATACGCGATAAGACACCGGTTGAAAAAAAAGGATCCGCAGGCAACGATTAGTGAACCTGTAGAGCCAATTGTTTATTATCTGGATCCCGGTACTCCGGAGCCTGTACGGTCGGCTTTATTGGATGGTGCACGTTGGTGGAATGAAGCTTTTGAAGAAATTGGGTATAAAGATGCTTTTCAGGTTAAAATGCTGCCGGAAGGGGCAGATCCTTTAGACGTTAGATATAACGTGATTCAATGGGTGCATCGCTCTACTAGAGGCTGGAGTTACGGGGCAAGTGTTGTAGATCCAAGGACAGGGGAGATCATAAAAGGTCATGTTAGTCTTGGTAGTCTCAGGATTCGTCAGGATTTTATGATAGCCCAGGCGATGATGAATAAACCCTTTGCAGTTAATGATGATGACCACGAGCCGATGATGGACCTTGCCTTAGCCAGAATAAGACAGTTGTCTGCTCATGAAGTAGGGCATACCATTGGCTTTACCCATAACTTTGCGGCCAGCACCAATGGCAGAGCTTCGGTGATGGATTATCCCCATCCGCAGTTTGAAATGAATAACGGTAATATTGAGTTTTCCAATGCATACGATACCGGGATAGGAGCCTGGGATAAAGTAACTGTAAAATATAGCTATGGTGATATACCTGAAGCTATGGAAGAAAGAGAGTATTTAAATGCTGTTCTTGATGAAGCCCATCAGCAGGGTTTGTTTTTTATTGCAGATGCCGATGCCCGGGCTCAGGGCGGAGCACATGCCTATGCCCATTTATGGGACAATGGGAATAATGCCGCTGAGGAGTTGGACAGGGTTCTCGCGATCCGCAGGAAAGCTATTCTGAATTTCTCTGAAGATAATATCAGGAATGACGAACCTTATACGGTCCTGGAAGATGTTTTTGTACCATTATATTTTTTCCACAGGTATCAGACTGAAGCTGCAATAAAGCTCATAGGAGGTCTGGAATATAATTATTCGGTAAAGGGGGATAAAAGAAATATAGTGTCGCCTCTTTCAGCTGATGCTCAGGAAAATGCCTTAAAATCTGTACTGAAAACACTTACGGCCACTGAACTTGCCATCCCAAAAGAAAAACTAGAGCTTTTTCCACCCCGGGCCTATGGTTATGCCAGAGATCGCGAATCTTTTAAAAGTAATACAGATGTGGCTTTTGATGCGCTGGGAGCACCGGCCACCGCCAGTGAAATGACCCTGGCCTTACTATTGCACCCGGCACGGGCAGAAAGACTTATCCAGCAGGCAGCGATTAATAAATCATTGCCAGGCCTGGAGATTGTTCTCGAGCAATTGATCAACGAAACTTTAAAAAACTCAAAAAGAGATGGCTACGAATCAGCGGTTCAAAGAACTATTAATTTTGTAGTCCTGAAACACATACTGAATCTTGCGGCAAATGAAAAGTCCACTCCTTTAGTTAGATCTATTACAAATGCAAAAATAGATGAACTTGCCAATTGGCTTGGAAGTAAAAATGATCCTTTTAATAAAGAGATGCTGAGAAATATTAAGTTATTTCGGGAAAAACCAGAACAGTTTAAGTTTCAGATTAATATTCCTAAAATACCTGATGGATCTCCCATTGGAGGATATTAGTAATACTGGAATTCCGCACTGAAGTATATAATCTTTCGAAGCTGAAAAAATCCTT
>JAHELO010000303.1 GCA_024644145.1 Christiangramia sp. | reverse complement strand
ATATACGGTTTCACACTGCGTCATGATTTCGAAAAAAATCTTCTCAAAATCTTTCATCCAGTAAACGGTTTTGATCCCGCTTACCTCAAAGGCATCCTCTTTTGTAAGTTTTGCACCTTCCCAAACCGCTATATGTTCATTGGTTTCAGTAAGAAAAAGGATTTCCCGGTGCTTCTCTTCTGGTGCATCGGGAAATAGAACAAGGATACTTTCATCCTGATCTACTCCACTTAAATAAAATATATCACGGTTCTGCTGGAATGGCATGGTACTATCTGCACCTATGGGATAAATATCGTTGGAATTAAAAACCGCAAGACTTTTTGGCTTCATCTTCGCCATGAAGTTTTTGCGGTTTTTTATAAAGAGTTTCGAGTCTATTCTATCATATTTCATATATAAATCTTTTCAATTTTTTCAAAATTAAAGGAATTAAACGCAATTGCCAGAAAAGCAATTTAAAATTTTAGAAAAACCAGCGTCCTTGTATTTTGCAAAGATAAATTGTGAAAAATCCCCTTTTAAATATGTCTGAATAAATTCGAAATAGAATCAAGGAATCAATTGTAAAACTTAAACTTTAGTTTTCAGGAAGAGATTTAAATTACCACGGAAGCTATAATAATTTAATAAACAGCTTAAAACAGAACTTACTCATAAAGTCCCAACCTGTTTCTCAGCCTAAGGTTATCGTCCTGTAGTTTCTGGATTTGCCTTAAAAGATGATTTATAGCCTCCAGACCTTCCAGGTTAATATCCAGCTCTTTATGCAAACGTATCATTTTCTCAAAGGCCGTTAAGTGATCATAAGGGATGTAAGCGGTCTCTTTGATAGTGACAATATCTATGATCCCGCTTTCGTAAAGGGAGAAGACAAATTCACGTTCAACCTTATAACGAACGCAAATCTCATCTGCCGGAATCAGATCTTCATTTTTCATATCCCCGTATTTTTAAGTTCCTCAAATAATTCTTTTTGCTTCCCGGAAAGGTTTCTCGGCACTTTCACCTCATAGGTAATATAAAGGTCTCCATACTGACCTTCTTTTTTATACCTGGGAAACCCCTTACCTTTTAATTTCACTTTACTGCCATTCTCGGTGCCGGGTTTTACCTTCAGTTTTACTTTGCCATCAAAAGTTCTCACCTCAATTTCTCCGCCCAGTACAGCTGTACTCAGATCTATCTTCTCGGCGGAATAAAGATTTTCCTTTTCCCGGCGGAACGCAGTATCATTAAGAATTTTAAAGGTTATATAAAGATCACCTTTTGGCCCGCCTTGTATTCCCGGACCGCCATGTCCCTTGATCTTAATGGTTTGGCCGTCTTCCACACCGGCAGGAATGGTGAGCCTGATATTTTTACCATTTACTGTAAGCGTATGTTTCTGGCTTTTATAAACATCGCTAAGTTTTAACTGAAGCTCCGCATTATAATCCTGCCCCTTAAAGTGACTGCCTCGGTGTGCTCCTTCAGCACGGGCTCTCCCACCAAACATCTGTTCAAAAAAATCAGAAAAGGTATCGTCATCAAAATTCCCTGAATATGAATAAGACTGGCCGCCACCTCCAAAGCTTCCATCAAATCCACCCGAGGAAGCCTGTTGCCTCTTCGCCTGCTCAAACTGCTCGGCATGCTGCCAATCTTTCCCGTATTCATCGTACTTTTTGCGCTTTTCAGGATCACTTAACACCTCATGAGCTTCATTGATCTGCTGGAATCTCATTTGAGCCTCCTTATCATTAGGATTCAGATCTGGATGGTATTTGCGCGCCAGGCGACGGTAGGCTTTCTTAATATCGGCCTTAGTTGCCGATCTATCCAGTTCCAGTAGTTTGTAGTAGTCTATAAATTCCATATCATAAACCGGTTTTACTTAAGTTTTAAAAACGCCCGAATCAATTTTTTTTCGCTTAAGCTGGCTTTCAATCAGGCCAATCTGGCCTATATGATATATATCATGTTGTATTAAACCATTGAGAAGATATCCGAAATCATACTCCTCTCCGCCTACTTTTTTACTCAGGAAAGAATCATCTTTTTGCTCATTAAGGATCTCGTAAATCCTGGATTGTGCAGCAACAAGTTTCCGTTTTAAGTCCTCCCACTCTGTGGCAGAATTAACATCGATATTCGGCCAGTCTTCCTGGGTATCTATCTCGATAGAATAGTCTTTATTAGACTTCATTTTTTCCACAGCAAAGGTTTTCCAGGCAATCAAATGTCCTACAATCTGCGCCACGCTGTGAGATTCTGGAATACAGGTTTTATACCCGATAACATAAGGTACATTTTCCAGTTTTCTCATGACTGAATCTCCATACCAGGGTGCCCCTTCAAAGATCTCTGAAAGTGACCTTATTATTTCTTGTATCTTTTGTTTCATAGCTGGAATTGAGAACTGAAATTACAAAAATTGGGCAATTAGGGCAGTTAAGCTTTTGCCAAATCCTGCATTTATAAATCTTATGCTAACAGGCAAATCCCTTTAAAATCCACCTTCTTCAAGCTTCTCAATTTCAAAGATTCAACAAATTATAAACTACTTTAAATTAGTTCTAAATAGGTATGAAAAAGGCAGCCAAAGTTTGTTAAAAATTAGAAGGAAGCGTATTTTTGCTGCACTTTATCAAAATAATTCAAAAAATTTATGGCGAAATCTGCGCTTTTAAAGTCATCACTGGCAAAAAAATACTGGATGGCTTTCACCGGCCTTTTTCTGTGCCTGTTTTTAGTAGGTCATTTATTAGGAAACCTCCAATTACTTTTACCGGTTGGTGAAGCGGCAAGGGATCAGTTCAACGAATATGCACTGTTCATGTCCACTAATCCGGCTGTAAAAATTCTTTCTTATGTAACTTATTTAAGTATCCTGTTTCATGCTATCGATGGTATAATGTTAACCATTCACAACCGCAAAGCAAGACCACAGGGTTACGTAAGTTTTAAACCTTCCACAAATTCTACATGGTCTTCAAGAAACATGGGAGTTCTTGGAACGGTAATTCTGGCCTTTATCGTGATCCACATGATCCAGTTCTGGTCTGAGATGAAGTTTGGTGGATTAGACGATACAATTTATACAACCGCAAACGGAGCAGAGGTTAAAGATCTTTACACCCACACCATCAGAGCTTTTCAAGATGCAGAGTATGGCCTTATTTGGGTTATTGCTTATGCT
>JAHELO010000302.1 GCA_024644145.1 Christiangramia sp. | reverse complement strand
CCCAGATATTTCATCAGCATATTACCTCCCAGGCTAAATCCTACCAGTGCAAGATTATTATAATGTTTGAGGGATAAAACATGAGTGATTACTTCCGCAAGGTCATCACTGGCGCCGGCATGATAACTTTTGTAAAGCCGGTTTAATTCCTCACTACAGCCCCGGAAATTCATGGCAAGGACATCCCAGTTCTTTTGATTAAAAGCTCTGGCCATGCCTTTCATATATGGGCGGTTAGTCCTGCCTGCCAGACCGTGAAGAAGAATGACCAGATTTTGTGACCTTTGATCCTGCGCATAGCTCCAGTCCAGGTCTATAAAGTCACCGTCACTTAACTCAATTCTTTCGCGTTCATAACTCTGAAAATCCACTTTTCTTAATGTGGCAGAATATATAGTAGAAGCATCAGCACTTTTAAAAATTCCAGGTGGAATATAATTTCCTGTGATCACCGGCATCCTTCCAATTTTAATATAAACTTAATTAAATAAGATATGCGTGCATAATATTTATTGGTAGTTTTGGAAAAAGCAGCAATTATGTATATCAAGAAATTCGAGATTAGATGGAGTGATCTGGATGCAAACCGCCATCTGGCTAACTCTGCCTTTATAAATTTTATGAGCCATACCAGGATGAGTTTTTTAACCGAAGCAGGTTTTGGTCAGAAAACCCTGTCACATTATAATCTTGGGCCAATAGTTTTCTATGAACATGTGTATTATTTCAAGGAGATCTTCGCAGGGGAACCAGTAACGGTTAGTCTCGAATTGGCAGGAATGTCTGAGGATGGAATGTTCTTTGAATTTATTCATAAGATATACGATCATAACGGAAAAAATTGTGCTTCCTGCGAAATGATGGGATCATGGATTGATCTTGAAAGCAGGCAATTGACGACATTGCCTAAGGAGCTTTTTGATAAGCTGGATCATACTCCAAAATCCAGTGATTTCAGAATTCTTACTAAAGAGGATACCAGGAAATTTGGCAAACGACCCCAGGATCTTAGTCCCGAAGTTTTTGATCAGTTATAAACTTTGGCTCCCTTAACCATAGTTATTATGACGGGGAAAAATTAAAGTATAAAAAGCACCTGGGAAAAGTTGAACATGTTATAAGAGTGACTGCCTGTTAATGTGCTTTAAAATATCTGGAGGCTAGGGGATGCGATTTTGTAAAACATAAACGGTTGCATTATTTGACAGATATTTTGGCATATTGAGAGAGCTGCCCTAAAAATAGAACTGCCTATACCCATGTTGGTATTGCAGTTGCAACTACTCTCGCGGTGCAGGCTGTGACCATTGCCATTCTATTTGTTTCAGCTTTTTAACCTTATCTCAGGTTTTTATCTTCGTCTTTTTTACGCTTACCATATAAACACCAGTAAAGACCAAAGCAGCGGCAAGTCCCTTAACCAAGGTTAAATGATCTGCACCTACCGAGATTGCAAATGTGATGGCGATAAGAGGTTGTAAATAGATAAAGGCACTTATGGTTGATGGTGATAGCTGTTTTAAGGCATATATGTTCAACAAGTAGGTCATAAAGGTAGTGCCTATCACCACAAAGATCATTTTCCAAATGGCGCTAAAGGGCAGGTTGCTCCATTCTACAGCCATGAATTCGTTGTAGGTAACAGGCAGGTTAATAAAAACAGCAATAAGGAACAACCACTTCATGAGGGTGAAAGAATGATATTTTTTAGTAAGAGGTTTTACCAGGATAAGATACAAACCATAAGAAAAAGCATTTACAATAAATAGGATATTGCCCAGAGGCACATTTGGCGCATTGAAATTTTCTTCCTTGCTGAAAAGTACCAGGACCAATGCTCCGGCCAGGCCTATTATTATTCCCAGGGTTTTAAGTAAAGTGATTCGCTCCTTGATTAATATAGAAGCCAGAATAAGGACAATCACAGGGGAAAGGGTAATTATAACTGAACTGTTAATTGGGGTTGAAAGGCTTAATCCTTTAAAAAAGAATAGCATATTTATTACCATCCCAAATACTGCGCAACCAAAGATTCTGGGCCAGTCTGAAGTGGCTATCCTTTCTTTTGGCGCGAACAGGCCAATGATCCAGAATAGAAAGGCTGCTCCCGTAACCCGTAATAAGATAAAACCAAATGGCTCGATGTATAAAGGCATAAGACCCTTGGCTATAGTATGGTTCACGCCATAAATGGCACTTGCAATAAACGCAGCCAGGATTGCCAGTAAGCGGCTGTTATTCATGTATAGATTCCTTAGCAGCCATTATAGTTTTTGAGGAGTTTCCAATGAATATTTTATCATTATTAATGATCACCGGCCTTTTAAGAAAAGTATAGTGCTCCATGATCAGGTCCCGGAAGTCTTCTTCTTTCAGATCCTTGTTTTTTAGATCCCTTTCTTTATACAGTCTGGCTCGTTTACTAAATAAGGCTTCATAACTCCCCGCCAAATCGTGCATTTCGTTAAGCTGCTCTTTTGTGAGTGATTCTTTTTTAATATCCTGAAGTTCATAAGAATCTGGCAGAGTTAATTCCTTTAGTATTCTTTTACAGGTATCACAAGTTGAGAGGTAATATACTTTTTTCATAATTGTTCACTATTTACTGCACTTTTCAGCTCATCTCCCGCATGGGTTTCATCTTTCATCTTTAGATATTGCGTGATCTCTTCCTTAGGATAGGTCATTATGAAATTTCCTTCGGAATAAGGTGCGATATCATAGGTGTTATAATGTAAAATGATATGACTGGAAGTAATGCCAATATTGGTAGGTAAATGAAATTCATCATTTTCAAAAAACATTCCGGTGCTGTTAATATTTTCGCCCTGCTCTATACTTTGTTTTTTCCGAAAATCTTTTTCCACGAAGGCCGAGAATTCAGCATTGAATAGATCGTTTATCCCCAGGCTGGTGCCGTTTGCTGGGTTGAAGTTAAGATAGTTAGTGCTTCGGTAGCCATGAGCTCCACCGGTAAACATATCGGTGTCGAACTTTACAGAAATAATTGAGGGTGAACGGTAGATTACTTTTCCGGTAATGGTCGCTTCCCAGGGCAAATCATATTCAGAAAATTCACTGGCTGTTTCCTTATAGTCCTCTATAAAATTGGTGGCCAGGGCTTCCGGATCCTCCACCACTTCCTCATCCTGGTAATCTATGGTATTCACCATGAAATTGTAGATTTTCTTATTG
>JAHELO010000301.1 GCA_024644145.1 Christiangramia sp. | reverse complement strand
TTTGCTGAAAGGGGAGTAGGGGATCTTTTAACGTTGATTGTATTCCTATTTCTTCAGGAATTCCAATCTCACTTCTATTAAAATTATAACGAAGATCAGCCTTGTATTTGTTATCCTGGAATCCCAGCCCGGCTTTCAGATCTTTTTCGTTAAACCGTGTATTGGTAACCCGTAGGTCATTGCCGGTTTCATAATCACTATGAGCAGCATAACTACCGCGTACTAGAAATTTCAATTTTTCACCCGATGTTTTGGCCATCCCGCTAAGTTGATAACCCCTGGTATTACCGTAAAAATCTGTATCAACCTCTGCCCGGGTCTTACCGCTTTGGGCATAACTTTCAGGATTTAAATAGAGAACCCCTCCAATGGCATCGCTGCCATAAAGTAAAGATGCCGGACCTTTGATTACTTCAACACTACCAATTCCCTTGGAACTTATACCCAGACCGTGTTCTTCTCCATATTGTTGGTTTTCCAATCTTACCCCCTGGGTATAAACCAGTACGCGGTTAGAACTTAATCCCCGAATTACAGGTTTTCCAATACCAATTCCGGTTGTTAGACTTTCCACTCCAGCAATCTGGGTGATCCCATCAGAAAGTGTGACGGCACCTTTTTTTGAAAGTTCAGAAAGACTTTTACGTTCTACTTTCATCACATTCTCACTCTGCAATTGGTGAAACGGGGTAGAAATAATAATTTCTTCCATCTCTATTGCGGTTGGATTTAAAAGAATTTCAATATCCTTAGATGGTAAAATTACATCTAGGGTATAAGTGGCATAGCCTATAGACGAAATGATAAGCCTGTAGGTGCCAGATGGAAGATCTGCGATATTAAATTTACCATCAGCATCTGTCATGGTTCCTTTTTCCAGGCTGGGGAAATAAATATTGGCACTAAAGACAGGTTCTCCGGTGGTTTGGTCTTTGACAGAACCTGATAAATTACTTTGACTATATATAATAGAGTTGACTGCAAAAAGCAGTATTGTGAACAACGAAATACGCATTGTTTAAATTTAAATGAATAAGTGATTTGCTTGAAACGTGTGACTAGACATTAAAGGGTGGTCCCCTAAGATCGTAGGCCAGTGCCTCATATTCATTTAAAAATTCGTAGTAATTGTAATTTAAGAAAACTTCAACAGGTATAATCCCGATCGTGTAATCTGGAAACTGAAGACTTATCGCATTATTCTTTTGAAAGTGATGAAGTTCACAATCAATCGATTTTGCATGGTAATGATGCTCAGAATAATTATCACACAATTTGTGAGCATGATCTGCAAACAGGTGAGAAAAACTCACTAAAGATGGCAACAGGATTAGAACTGCTGAAAAAACAAAAAATATGTTTTTAGAAACCTTCAATTTTAAGCTCTAAAGACTTTCGCAAGACCCAGCCGGCTCAGCATTTTCTTTTCGAAGGCCCAGAAAAATGCGAACTGGCCAAATAACCATCCGAAAAATACCAGGAGTACCTGGTAAATCGGGAAGATCAAAAATATCCTGGCAAACCAGTATACAGCCCAGTGGCTGGATTCCTGAGTAATACCCACCATATTCACTAAAGGACTGGCCAGTTTTGCAGCCGATGATCCTGTGATGGCAAACACAAGAAAAATGATGAATAGTTGCCAATTAGAATTTATTCCCCAGCGATCTTTCAATTTCTTCATGCCGCAAATATAAGGATTTGCCTAAAGAATCAAATCCTTGTTGGAACACTAAATCTTTGATTATAGTGTCGGCTAAAGTATACAAAGTAGTTATAGAGCAAATAATTTACCTCGTAACCGTAGTCGATCTTCGGGTCATAATTAATCTCATTCAGGTAAAGGTCTGGGTTGTAATTAAAAGGCTGGCTCACCCTTTGATTATATTCCGTGACCAGAAACTGGTTCTTGTTTTCGAGGTAATCTTTAGAATAATATCCTCTCGGCTTTGCATAGGAATTAATAAATAAATTGAATCCCGGTTCAATTATAATAATTTCATACTCCAGACTGTCATTGGCAATTCTTACGGTATCATTCTTAGCATTGGCGATCTTTTCTGAAGGAAAATTTTTCCCGCCAGTAGACCCGCAGCTATATACAAAAAGACTAAGCAAGAATATATAGATTAGATTCTTCATGATTTGTTTTTCTAAAATTAGAAGCAAAAATTATTCCTCATTAACATTTTACAGGATTTACCTTGTTAAGAGATCTAAGCCCTTTCTTTTTTCAGAATATCAATAATCTGCTCTGCTAATTCAACTCCAATCCTTTCCTGAGCTTCATGGGTGGCAGCACCAATATGGGGGCTTAAGGAAATAGATTCGTTCATCAATAGCTTGATAGCAGGCGTAGGCTCATTTTCATAGGTATCCAGTGCTGCAAAAGCAACTTTGCCTGACTCTATTGCTTCAAGTAACGCTTCTTCGTCCAGAACTCCACCACGGGCAGCATTAATAATACCCACACCATCTTTCATCTTAGCGATCTCCTGCGCACCAATCACCGGTTTGCCCTGCGAGGGTACGTGTAGCGTAATAAAATCTGAATCCTCGATAAGCATATCTACTGGTTCAGTTTTTATAGGTATCCTGATACTTTGATCGTTATAAAATTCAAGGGTGATCTCTGCTTCACCTACCTGCTGATCACTGGCAATAACTTTCATCCCAATTCCCAGGGCGATCTTCGCCACTTCACGTCCAATCCTTCCGAATCCAATTATCCCAAGGGTTTTGCCTCTTAGTTCCACACCACCAGAATAGGCTTTCTTAAGATCTCTGAATCTTGAATCACCTTCAAGGGGCATATTTCGGTTGGAATCATGCAGATTTCTGGCTGCACCAAAAAGGTGAGCAAATACAAGCTCGGCAACAGAACTTGAAGAAGCAGCAGGAGTATTGATAACAGAAATCCCTTTACTACGGGCATATTCCACATCAATATTATCCATACCTACACCACCACGGCCTATAACCTTAAGGTGAATGCAATTATCTATGATATCTTTACGCACCTTAGTAGCGCTCCTTACCAAAAGAACGCTTATCCCATTCTCATTAAGATAATCCTTAAGTTGCTCCTGGGCTACTTTTTTTATTATGACTTCAAAACCAGCTTTCTTAAGAGCTTCAGCACCGCTCTGCGAAATGCCATCATTTGCTAATACTTTCATTTTATAAAATGATCTATATAAATTT
>JAHELO010000300.1 GCA_024644145.1 Christiangramia sp. | reverse complement strand
CTAAATTCTGAAACCGGAGACAATAGAGCTCCATAGTGGTCTGCTCTGTCTGTATAAGGTTTCTTTAAAGCAGCACCACGTGAACCTAAAGCGCCATCTCCGTAGAATTTTATGGATCTTACATTCAATCTTTCTGTTTTATAAGGTCCATTATCCAGATAATGATCCAGATTCTTTTTGCTATTGCTTAACATAGCGTAGATCCTGATCTTTAAGTCTCCGGATTGATGAAGACTGTCAATTAACTCTACAATTTCTTTGTCTATCCCTGCATCAGCTACCGTGGTTAGTCCATAGCCAAAACTAATTTCCTGAGCATCTAATAAAGATTTTACCTGTGTAGCGGCATCCACCTTATCTGTGATCTTCTCAATGAGCATCATAGGATTATCGATAAGTATCCCGGTTAGTTTGCCATTCTTTTGTTCAATATCGCCTCCTGTAAACCGGGTCTTAGTAGTAATATTCGCTCTGTCTAGTGCCGCCTGATTTACCAGCATGGCGTGACCATCTATTCTGGTAACTGCCACGGGTGTATCTGGAAACAAAACGTCCAGAGTATCTTTAACCGGAAATTCCTTTCTTTCCCAGTCATTCTGGTCCCATCCCCGACCTGTAATAAAATCAACCTTATTTTCCTGCTGAAATTTTACGATTCGGGCTACCACCTCATCAAAACTTTTGGTACCCGAAAGATCAACGCGTTGCTGCTGCATTCCCAGACCATAAAAATGTGCATGAGCATCTATAAAACCGGGGAACACCGCCTTACCCTTGGCATCTATCTTCTCTAATAATTCATATTTATCTGATAGATATTCAGAGCTACCCACTTCCAGGAATTTTCCATCCCGAATCACAAAAGCTTCTGCTTTTTGAAAATCGGCATCAACAGTATAGACTCTGGCATTATAGACCAGGAGATCTGCCCTTTCTTTCTCAGAATCACAGGCTAGTAGGAATATCAGACTGAATACGAATAGTAGTTTTCTCATTTTAAGGATTTTGTTCAAAAATAGAAAATGCACCTTGGTTAGGTGCATTTCTGTAAAAATACTATGTTTTAACTGTTATACCTATAATTAAAAATCAAATTTATAGGTGGCTCCGGCTAATACCTGAAGGCCCTGAACATCATAGTCCATCCATTTCTGGTAATTATTGTCCAGCAGGTTGCTCCCTTTTACAAAAGCAGAAAGCTGTTCATTGAAGCGATAGCCGAGGTGGGCATTGGCGTCAAAATAACTATCCAGGGTGACAACGGGGTCATTGAAAACCAGACTTACTGAACGGTTCTCATCTTTCCTCTCGCCAATATAAAACAGGTTAGCGCCGGTATACCATTTTTTACTGATCTGATAATCGGCATTTAAACTCGCTTTCATCGTAGGAAGGTTCCAGGCTTCCGGCTGAATATTGGTATTATAATCAAAGAATTCACCATTGATTCCCAGTCTGAAATTACGATTAACATCTACATTTAATTCAGCATAAAAAGCCAGCGTTTTCACATCGTTATATACTACCTCAAAACTATTTCCATATGTGTATGGCTCTCCTTCTAAAGTGGCTGCCTCAAAATTCCTCCTGAATAGCGGCTTATTAAACTGAGACTGGTAGCTCACCTTAGTATTATATGATACGGCATTGCTAAGTTTTCCTTTACCTCCCAAATAGCCTTTATACTGATTATCTGTTGGCCTAATCATAAGTGTAGGTGAAACATATGGATTTTGCTGGTAGAAGTTGTAATAGGTATTTTGTTGAAGGTCTCCATCTACCCCGGCATAGGCAGTAAAATAATCCCCGGCAAGTCTGTAACTCGCAGATACCTGTGGATAGATATAAAAGCTACCGTCACTCTGTTCCACATCCATTCCATATACAAAATTCACCCCCAGATTTATACTAAGGTCATCACGAAGAATAAGCAAGCTTGGCGCCAGGCTGAAATTCATAAAAGTATAATCAAAGCCTGCCTCAGATTCATACCTCCTGTCAAAAACACCGTTTACGATATCTGCCTTTATATTGGTCGTGATCAATTCTTCAGCAATCTCCAGTTCAAATAATCCATTTGCATTGAAATGATTTTCAGCTGTGCTAAAAGAATCTCCGGAATGACGGAAACGGGCTTTTGCGCTCTCAAAGAAAGAATCATACAACTCTATCTCGCTGCCCAGGTAAACTGAATAATAATTTTGGGCAGGGTCTAAATTCGCCAGTTCCTGATCTGTCAATATTACCGTTTCCGGCAAACCATACCAGTTGAATAACTGATGCTCGCCGCCTACCTCTGCCATCCAATTTAGATCGCGGTTTCGGGTATTATAATTTAAATTCAGTTCGGTATCATAAAATTTATCATCAAGACGTACCTCATCTATTCCTCCCTGTGAGGAATTATGGGTGAGAAAGATTCCAAAATTGCTGCTACGGTCTATTTCCAGGCTTGAATAAAATTCTGCCAGCACATTGGAGTAATTACCAAAACCCAGGGTGGCATAATTATCATAAACTTTTGGTGGCCTTACCCTTTCTACTGTAGTAGCCCTCCCCTTTGCCGGGGTAAAGGTTGATGCCACAGGCACCGAAAATATTGAATATTCAACCTGCTTCTTTTGGAGTTTTACCGAGTCATTTTTCCCCGGAGTTTCTCTTATTTTATTCGCATCCCTTACAGATGGGGTATAAGGTTTTACTACAGTAACCTTTTCGCTTCCTATAGGATCTTGTGCATACAGGATCCCACTAAATATAAACAGACTAAAAAACAGACGTGTCTTGATCGCTTTAAATCGCATATAGCAGTGAATCTATTAGATTAAGTTTAGTTATTTGTTTCTACAGAAGCATTGGTCTTTGCTTCCTGGGCTTTGATTTTGGACAATTCGGCCTGAGCTTCTTTTACTACCTCTGGATACTTCTGAAAATTCTTTATTACATTTTCCAGAATATAGGTAGCCTGGTATGCATCTTTTAGTGCATAGAAGTTTTTCGCCATTAATACAAGACCTTTTGCTCCCCACAATTTAAACCCTGCAAAATCTTTCGCAAGGATCTGAACTGCCGCATTTGAAGCTTCATAATTAGCATCTTTATGCTTAAAATAAGCATCATAATATAGCGCTTCTGCACCCAGTTCTCCAGTGGCAGATTTTTGAACTTCCTTATAAGCAGCTCTGGCCTTAGCATCGTTTCCAGACTTTATAGCCGCTCTG
>JAHELO010000299.1 GCA_024644145.1 Christiangramia sp. | reverse complement strand
GACCTGTCGGGGAAATTACGGGGCATGGTTCGTAAACTTATAGTGCCCGAAGCGGGAGCCTGTCCCATACCTATACAACCCATACATCCTGATTGATGGAATCTCGCTCCGGCCTTTATAAGATTCGCAAAAGCCCGGTTATCTATCATATTCTGGATCATTTGCCTGGAGGTAGGATTTATATCGAAGGAAACATCATTATTCACTGCTTTTCCTTCTACAATGGCACCGGCTATCCAGAAATCACGTAATCCCGGGTTTGCTGAAGAGCCTATTACTACCTGGCTTATTTCTTTTCCCTCCACTTCCCTTACCGGCACCACATTCCCGGGGCTGGTAGGTAATGCAATTAATGGAATTAGTTCATCAAGCACGATCTCATCGTGATAGTCATACTGGCAACCTTCGTCTGCTGATAATTCCCGCCAGTCTTCCTCACGGCCCTGGGCTTTCAGAAACCTTCTGGTTTCCTCATCACTGGGAAATACGGTGGTAGTAGCTCCTAATTCAGCCCCCATATTTGCTATTACATGCCGGTCCATGGCGCTTAGATTTTTAAGGCCTTCACCATAATATTCAATCACTTTACCAACCCCGCCTTTTACATCGTACCGCCGTAGCATTTCAAGAATAACATCTTTGGCACTTACCCAATCGGGAAGTTTACCAGTTAGTTTTACTCCCATTACTTCTGGCATTTTAACAAAGTAAGGCTGTCCCGCAATTGCAGCGGCAACATCTAAACCTCCTGTACCAATCGCCAGCATTCCCAGGGATCCTGCAGCAGGTGTATGGCTATCAGATCCAACCATGGTTTTACCAGGTTTTCCGAACCGCTGCATATGAACCGGATGACTTACACCGTTCCCTGGTCTACTGTACCACAACCCGAATCGTTGAGCTGCAGAGTGAAGAAATAAGTGATCATCTGCATTCTTAAAATCGGTTTGCAGGAGATTGTGATCTACATATTGTACTGCAACCTCAGTTTGAGCTTTTTTCAAACCCATGGCTTCCAGTTCCAGCTGCACCAGGGTTCCGGTAGCATCCTGCAGCAGTGCCTGATCTATTTTTATCCCGATCTCCTTTCCGGGTTCCATCTCCCCTTTTAAAAGATGTTCTTTAATAAGCTTTTGTGTGACATTCAAATTTGACATAGTTGGTAATTTTAACTTTAAAATACCAACTTTTATAAGAAAGCAGATTCCATTTAACAGAAACTTAGCCTAATACTGGCAAAATTTGGCTGATTTAAAACATTCTTATTTATATATTTAGAATTAGATAAATTTTAATACAATCAAACGTAATTTGATATGAATGCGATCGTTAAACGCGCAATAGTTGGAGGAATAGTATCTACGGTAGTTATGGGAGCTGGTACTTTTATCCTGGGTCAGATCTCGGGTTATAAAGCATTAGAACTCCTCAAAAATTCCATGTCGGGCATCAATATGCTCTGTAATACTGTAATCCTGGGTTCTACTACTATTCTAGCCTTGATGTTAACCCTGCTGGGTATAAGCCGTGAATCAGAATCAAGATTAACAGACCGGCATTATAAAGACGTATTAATGATCGCAAAATCTGATACGATCTTGATCGTAGCCGCTGTAATTACGTTTTTATTACTAAATCTTCCAATAAGTGAATCTAAAGAAGTGTCTTCAACCTGGTTTGAAGCTATCTATTATGTAAGTCTTGGGATGGCATCCTTACTAGGAGGTGGATTTATTGCGGTTGTAATGATGCTTTATGGTACCATTACCAATATAATACTAATAGTAGGATTAAATATTAAAGATCATCCGCTCATTTCGAAAGAAGATGCAGAAGATGCCGAAGAGGCAGAAGAAGAAAATGAAGAATCAGATAATAAAAAAACGTCTGAAAATCAGGATAAATAAAAAGGGCGCTTTGAAAGATTAAGGCTTTTACCGGATTTGCTGAATTCATGGCAATCAAGGTTAAAAACTTCTTTCAAAACACCCTTACAGGAAATTGTTTCCTTTAAATATTAGATCTTACCTAATTTATTTAAAATATCAATTTGCTCTCCTTCTTCCAGGTTGAAGCCTGGCTTCCCTTTTCTTGGAAAAAGGAAACTAAATGGGGTATCAAATGCGGCCCAGCTTTCAGCAAGTCCGTAATCGTTATTTTCATTTTTCTTCTCTGGTCTGCTAAAAGTATTAAGTTCAGAATCGTATGCAGATCCTACGGCATCTTCGCCGGGAAATAACATCCCGTCGTTAATTTCAGTATAAACTACTACCGAGGCGCCTTCGTTTCCGGGCAGGTCAAAAATATTGATATCAAAACTATCCAGTACTTTATCCCTGGACGTTATATCTTTAGTTTTAAATGAATCTTTAAAGTTATTTCTTGGATGGGCATAGATCGCTGCACCTCCGGCATCTTCAGATAAGGTCTTTAAATCTGCATAAGCCGATTTCATAACAGCATCGCACGTGATCAAAATACCTTTTATATTATATCCTTCTTCAACCAGTTTCTTTACAGCACCAAGGGTAGATTTCTCCACCACGTCTATAAGGAGCATGTCCCGGCGGTTTAAATGCCTAATTGCATAACCCTGGTTAAAAACACCATTTTCTTTCTCACCTTTTATAACAAATGTGTCCGGGATTAGTTTCAGGAATTTTCCTGTTTCACCCTGTTCAATAAACTCAGCCGACTGGCTATGAATCACCTCCATCTTATCTACTGTCTTCATATAAAATTGATTTTTAATTGATGTTTGAAGATACAAAACAAGCCCGGAGAGGTCAAACCAGTTTTTAAATGTTTAACTGCTTTTAGCAGTTAATTAACGGAATGCTATAAGCGCAAAATCGACCATGATTAGTAATGGAAATTGGAAAACTTTTTAAAGTTTTTTTTATTTCCAGATACGGAATACCTTCAGGGGTCTTATTAATTTTTAAGTGGGTCTCTTTCCAACCGGTATTTAGAGCTATTTCTGAAGTTATCTGTGTTCTGGAGATAGGTTCTTTATAGACCTTATTAAAGATATAATCGTGTTGGGTGGTACTATAGATATATTCCGAGGCATACTCTACATCAATTTCATAGGTCACTCCTGAACAATTAACCCTGCCGAAATTGTTAGAACTATCAAGAGTACAGGAAAACATTAGAGGGTTCAATCTCCTCGGTAAGTTATATAACCTCTGGTGAGCCTTATAAGCGGCTTCTTTCATAGACCA
>JAHELO010000014.1 GCA_024644145.1 Christiangramia sp. | reverse complement strand
GGGCACCCATAGCAGAGGTTAAAAATAATCCCAGAATGCATATTCCTGTTTTTGGAAACGGTGATGTAGATTCTCCGGAAAAGGCGATGGAAATGCGCGATAAATTCGGTCTTGATGGAGCAATGATTGGTCGCGCCAGCATTGGTTATCCATGGTTTTTTAGGGAAGTAAAACATTTCTTTAATACAGGTGAACATATGGCTCCTCCAACTTTAGAAGAACGAGTAGATGCTGCCAGAAGACATCTACAAATGGCTATAGACTGGAAAGGGGAACGCTTAGGCGTTTTTGAAACCCGTCGTCACTATACCAACTACTTTAAGGGTATTCCACATTTTAAAGAATACCGCATGAAAATGGTAACCAGCGACGATTCGGTAGATGTATTCAAGGCCTTTGATGAAGTAGAAAGAGAATTTGCAGGCTACGAGTTCGCTTAATTAAGCGCTTTTTTACTTCGGCCCGCGGCGATATATGAGGCGATCAAACCAAGTGTAAAGATCGTTACTAAAACGATAAGTATATTCTCCAGTTTCATTTGTACCGGATATGGCAGATTAGGGGTGATCATGACCAGGTCATAGTTCATTTGTAACAGAATGAGAATCATAGCGACTATCAGCCCAATAATTCCACCAAGGCCCGTCATTAACATTCCCTGGAAAAAGAAGATGTTCTTGATCTGATTTGGGGTTGCTCCCAGATTGTATAGAGTCTTTATATTCTCCCGCTTATCAAGGATCATTACTATAATAGATCCTACCACATTAAATAAGGCAATAGTTAGCACGAGTGTGAAAATAAGGTATACGAAAAGGTTCTCAGAATTTAGCATTTTGTTGAGAGCATCATTAAGTTCTGCCCTGGTTTTTATAACAGCCTGCCCCTTAAATATCTCATTTAACTTTTCTCTGAGTTTTTCCTCAGAAGCCTCTGGCCTGATTCTGAATTCTATTGCTGAATATTCATCGGTCTCCATATCCAGAAGATCCCGGGCGAAATTAAGATGGGTAAATACATATTTATCATCTAGCTCTTCGTTTACGCTGTATACACCACTTACAATGGTTTGTCTGGAATTGAATGCATCCTGAAGATTGGTCATGGTGATCGCAGCTTTTCCCGGTTTGGGCACCATGATTTTTAGTAAGTTCTGGTAATTAAAAGTCCCAACATCCAGCAATCTTGAGAGCCCGTTCCCAAGTACCACCTGGGGTTCACTGTTGGTAAGCCAGGTGCCAAAAACAATGGCACTGTCTATTTGGTTAACCCGGCGGTAGTTTTCGTCTACCCCTTTAATATAGGCTGGATTAGTCTTAGATTTATAACTCAGGATTACACGTTCTTCAATGATCTTACTAAATTCGGTTATTTCCGGAATGTTCTCAATCCTGGCTAATTGGGCTTCGCTAATTTTTAAAACTTTGCCTTGTTCAGGAATTGCCTTAAGATCTGGGTCAAATTCATTGGAAAATGAAAGGCTGAAGTCACGTAGACCTGAAAATCCGCTAAGAACTATAAACAATGAGAATGCTCCTGCAAATACTCCAATCGCTGCAATGATGGTAATGATATTGATGGCATTACTCTTGCTTTTGGTAAATAAATACCGTTTAGCGATGTAGAGTGGGAACTTCAAATCAGGACTTTTTCCTTTTATCTAATAGATCAGGATTGGCAATAGGATCATCCTTGCCTTTAATAGATTTTTCTATTCCATCAATATATTCGAGGGAGTCATCTATATAAAAACTAAGATCTGGCATTTTCCTAAGTTGGTGCTTGGTGCGCTGGGCTACCTCATGTTTGATCTGAGATTTATTCTCATTGATCTCTGTTATTACCTCCTCCTGATGTTTTGAGGGGAATATACTTACATAGGCCTTGGCGATAGAAAGGTCTGTAGTGACCCTTACCTTAGAAACAGAAATCAAGATTCCTGTCCTGCCACTATCTCTTAAAGAATTCTGTAAGATATCGGCCAGGTCCTTCTGCAATAATCCTCCAATCTTTTTTTGTCTGTTTGTTTCTTCCATGTTACAAAAGTAAAATATTTAACTGTGATTTATCTTCCTATCAGTGAATTTGAATCATATAACAATAAATACTGATATTTGTTACTTTAAATTGAACATACATGAGGAAAATAGAACATATTGGGATTGCGGTAAAAGACCTGGATTTGGCAAATAAGACTTACAAGGCGGTATTGGGGGCAGAACATTATAAAACTGAAATAGTAGAAAGTGAAGGGGTGTCTACTTCATTTTTTAAAATAGGTGAAAGTAAGATTGAATTGCTGGCTGCCACAAATCCCGATAGCCCAATTTCTAAATTTATTGAAAAAAGGGGAGAGGGGATTCATCATATGGCGTTTTACGTAGATGATATCCAGTCTGAAATAGAAAGGCTTAAGAAAGAAGGATTTAGGTTGCTTAATGATATTCCTAAACCCGGAGCAGATAATAAGATCGTGGCATTTATGCATCCAAAAGATGCGAATGGTGTGTTGGTAGAGCTGTGTCAGGAAAAATAGGAAAATTTTTGTTTGGTGTATAAGATGCAATTATCTAAATTTGCGCTCGCGATACGAGTAAGTATCTGGTCCCATAGCTCAGTTGGTTAGAGCACCTGACTCATAATCAGGTGGTCCTTGGTTCGAGCCCAAGTGGGACCACGAGTAAAACCTGTCTTTTTAGACAGGTTTTTTTGTTTTAAATTGTACCTATATCTTTCCCTGGCCTATTTGAGATTAAGAAACGATAGGTTTAACTAACTCATTTTTAGATTTTTGTATTTATAGTTAAAGAGTAATATCTTCTTTAAAAATTAAAATTTTCCTATTTTGTCAGATGGAAATACAATCTCTGAATTTTATAACCGTTTATTCACATAGCCATCTAATTGGCTTTAAGTTAATAAGTCAAAAATCTATAATTATGAAGTTAAACAAATTTTCCATCGGTATTTTATTTGTTTTCTTGTCCCTTCAATCCTGTTCTGAGGATGACAATTCAGTAGCTCAGCCAGATCTGAATGCGGTAGCTTTTTCAGCCGATTCACATGTTAGTACTTCAAGTTTACCACAATCTATTCTTGATTATATAACAAATGAGTATCCAGGTCTCACTATTCATGAAGCTGAAGTTGAGGACAACCAGAATTTTGAGATCACGTTAAGTAATGGTATAGAATTAATCTTTAATGCTCAGGGAGAATTCTTAGGTGTTGATGACGATAACAATGATTTTGGTGATATAGACATAGAACCTGCAGATTTACCACAAAATATTATAGAATTTCTGAATATTCACTATACCGGAATCGCTATAGAGGAAGCTGAATTGGAAAGTAATGGAAATTATGAAATTGAGTTAGAAAATGATATTGAGCTAATTTTTGACGGGAATGGAAATTTCCTTGGTCAGGCTCGTGATGAAAATGACGATGATCAGGGAGAAAATGAACAGGATATCCATCCAGATGATCTGCCAGATGCAATTCTGGATTATATTGCAGCAAACTATGAAGGCTATTCTATTATAGAAGCCGAAATTGAAGAAGACGGTTCTTATGATGTAACTTTAAATAACGGCGTTGAACTGGAATTTGATGCAGATGGGAATTTCTTAAGCGCAGAAGATGGAAATGGTGAAGATGAGGACGAGGAAGAAAATGATTAACTTCTTCAAGAAATGTATTAATAATTTAGGATAAATGTGCCCTGCAGAAGTGCAGGGCTTTTTAATTAAAATATTTTGTCATATTGGATACCTGGTAATATCACCTCTAATAATGAATTTAAATTCACAAGACTTAGCCGAGTTCAGTCAAAATTTCCTTGTAATTCCCATTTAGATAAATATGAAGTTACGATCTGAATTTGTTCGAGAAATAAAACAATTTATAATTTGCAAACAGTTGGATTTATTAAAAATTAGGAGCAAACCGGTATTGTATGTAAAACCCGTTTTTTTTATTTTACGTATACTTCATAGAAGTAAGATTTTGAAGTAATACCTTTATATAAATTATTAAGGTTTCGAAAAGGGAAAATTCTTACCTTCGTGAGTAATTTGAACAGTTTAAATTAAAAGACCTTCATCAAATTTTTAACCGAACTTCAATGAGTCGAATTAGATGTATATTGCTGGTTCTCACTCTTTTTTTAGGGGTGTCGGTTACGTCTTATGCTCAAAAAGTGGTTCCGCCTCCTCCAACAGATAAAAGGCATAAAGGTCCACCTTGTGATCCCGGAATAGATCCGGATGAAACTGGACCCGGTGTGCCACCACCTCCAGGCCTTTGTCTGCCAATTGATGATTATGTTTACTTATTAATGGCTGTTGGGGTTATGTATGGATGTTATAAGCTTAGAAAATTTGAGATCGCTTAAGAAATTTCTGTGAGGCGCTTTACATATTTTCCTATTACATCAAATTCCAGGTTAACCATATCTCCTTCTTTTAATGTCTTAAAGGTTGTGTTATAAAAGGTATAGGGAATTATAGCAACGCTAAATTCACTCTTTTTCGAATTAACAACAGTCAGACTCACACCATTAACAGTAATTGAGCCTTTTTCTATAGTAACATTTCCTATTCCCGGGTCGTATGTAAATGTGAATTCCCAGCTACCATCTGCTTCTTTTATTTTAGTACACATAGCTGTTTGATCTACATGCCCCTGTACTATGTGCCCATCCAGCCGTGCTCCCAGTCTCATTCCTCTTTCAAGATTTACAGGATCACCGGTTTGTAATGTTCCCAGGTTTGTTTTTTCCAGGGTTTCCTTAACCGCGGTTACAACATATTCCTTTTCTTGAATATTTACTACCGTTAAACATATACCATTATGTGAAACGCTCTGATCTATTTTTAATTCAGGAGTCATAATTGCTTCTACGGTGATATCCAGATTATTTCCTGATTTTTTAAGCGCTGTGATTTTTCCTATTTCTTCTACGATCCCTGTGAACATTGTTTTCTATAATAATGGTTACATTTGTGGGTAAAATTAAAATATTATATCGGGAAACTTTATGAAACAGGCCGAAATGATCAAATTAGGAATTAGTATTGGTGATCTTAATGGAATTGGTAGTGAAATTGTACTTAAAACCTTTGATGATTCCAGGATGCTGGATTTTTGTACCCCGATAATCTTCGCAAATTCCAAGATCCTTAATTTCCTGAAAAAGCAATATAAATTATCTGTACACCTTCATGGTATAGATCATCCTTCTAATGCTGTAGAGGGGAAGGTGAATGTGGTGAATGTCTGGAAAGAAAATGTGAATATCAATTTTGGGGAAGAAGATCCTAAAATTGGAGAATATGCGTTTAGATCTCTGGAGGCTGCCACGGTAGCACTCAGGAAAGATGATATAGATGTCCTGGTTACAGCTCCCATTAATAAAGCAACTATACAAAGTGATAAATTCAATTTCCCGGGGCATACAGATTATCTCGCGAAAGAACTGGGAGGAGAAAGCCTTATGTTCATGATCACTGATAATTTGAAAGTGGGACTTCTTACAGATCATGTTGCGTTGAAGGATATAGCTTCAGTAATTACGCCGGAGCTGATTGAGAAAAAGATCAGGATCATAGAGGAGACATTGAAAAGCGATTTTAGGGTTAGAAAGCCCAAAATTGCTGTTCTGGGAATCAATCCACATAGCGGTGATAATGGTGTTATTGGCAAGGAGGATGAGGAGACCTTAAAACCCACTATTCAGAAAATACGTGATAAGGGGGTTTTAGTTTTTGGACCGTACTCTGCAGATAGCTTTTTTGGATCCAAGAATTATAAGAATTTTGATGCCGTTGTAGCCTCTTATCATGATCAGGGTCTTATTCCGTTTAAAACCTTATCATTTGGAATGGGAGTGAATTTTACTGCGGGTTTAAGTAAAGTTAGGACCTCTCCAGACCATGGAACTGCGTTTGAAATAGCAGGCAAAAATGAAGCGAATATAAATTCTTTTAAAGAGGCCGTGTTTAAGGGGATAGAGATCTTTAAAGCACGTAAGGAATACAGGGTTTTGACGGAAAACCCGTTGAAAAAACAAGGAAGAAAGATATAAACAAATATTTGTTTATAAAAAGGTCTTAATTGATTAATTTTTATATCTTTGCACCCGCCTTAACGGAAACGTGGGCACTCAAAACTGAGGAGAGATGAGGAATTTAGCAGAGTTTACGATTCCTTTTAAGGGATTAAAGCTTGGAAAGCACCAGTTTGAGTATGAATTAGATAACAGGTTCTTTGAACATTTTGAGTACGAGGAATTCAATAGATCTGATGTAAAGATCGATTTGTTGTTCGAAAAGAAACCCACGATGATGGAGTTAACTTTTGCAGCAACTGGAACAGTAAATGTTAATTGTGATCTTACAAATGAGCCTTATGATCAGCCTATAGACAGTGAACTGTTTCTGGTGATTAAATTTGGCGATGAATTCAATAATGAGGATGAAGATCTGCTGGTATTACCACACGGAGAATACGAAGTGAATATACAGCAGTATATATATGAACTCGTTGTACTTTCGGTTCCTCAAAAGAGGATTCATCCGGGAGTAGAAGACGGGACATTGAAATCTGAAGTACTTGACAAACTGGAAGAACTTAGTTTGAAAAATCAGAAAAAGAAAAATGAGGATGATATTGATCCTCGCTGGGACAAATTAAAAAATTTATTAAACGAATAATTAATAGGAAGCCATGGCACATCCAAAGAGAAAAATCTCTAAAACCAGAAGAGATAAAAGAAGAACACATTATAAAGCTTCAGCTCCAAAAGTGGCTGTAGATTCTGTAACAGGTGAAGCACACTTGTATCACAGAGCTCACTGGCACGAAGGTAAACTTTATTACCGTGGTCAGGTATTAATAGATAATACCGAAGAAGTAGAGGCTTAGTCTTCTTTAGAGCTTCAAAAAATTACAGGAACTCTCACATAGTGGGAGTTTTTTGTTTTTAGTTGATTAAGTCCTAAAAAGACCTTAATTTGCACGCCGGTTCTAATTAAATTTAGTAATTTTCTGTTTATGGAATTGAATTTCAGAAGGCCGGAGAAGGGTGAATTAAATCCAAATTTATGAGTAAAATCACGGCAGCAATTACGGCTGTAGGTGCCTACGTGCCTGAGGATGTTTTAACCAACAAGATGTTGGAGGAAATGGTGGATACGAACGATGAATGGATTACTTCCAGGACCGGTATTAAAGAAAGACGTATTCTAAAAGATCCCAAAAAAGGAACTTCATATTTAGCAATCCAGGCGGCAAAAGAAATTCTTCGAAAAACCAACCTGGATCCCAAAGAAATAGATCTTATTATAATGGCCACGGCCACTCCAGATATGCCGGTAGCTTCTACTGGAGTACATGTGGCAAGTATGATTGGTGCTACTAATGCCTTTTCATACGACTTGCAGGCAGCATGTTCCAGTTTTCTATATGGAATGTCTACCGCAGCGGCCTATATAGAATCTGGAAGATATAAGAAGGTGATCGTAATAGGTGCAGATAAGATGTCGTCTATAATAGATTATACAGATCGTACTACCTGTATCATTTTTGGAGATGGAGCGGGAGCTGTGCTTATGGAACCTAATACAGAAGGATTAGGTCTGCAGGACGAAATTTTAAGAAGCGATTCCATAGGACGTGAATCTCTACGCATCGAAGCAGGAGGATCCATTACTCCGCCTACAGAAGAAACGGTAGCTAAAAAATTGCACTTTGTAAGACAGGATGGAAAAACGGTCTTTAAATTCGCCGTATCTAATATGGCTGGAGTAAGTGAACAGATCATGAAAAGGAATGATCTTACCAATGCAGATGTAGACTGGCTGGTAGCTCATCAGGCTAATAAGCGCATTATAGATGCTACTGCAAATAGAATGGGGCTAGACGACGAAAGCAAAGTCCTTATGAATATACAGAGGTATGGAAACACTACCTCTGCAACTTTACCATTATTATTAAGCGATTTCGAAAAGAATTTTAAAAAAGGAGATAATCTAATATTTGCTTCTTTTGGAGGGGGCTTCACTTGGGGAGCTACCTATCTAAAATGGGCTTATAACTCATAAAAACCAATACCAATTATTATGGATTTAAAGGAAATTCAGAACCTGATTAAATTTGTAGCCAAGTCTGGCGCAAGCGAGGTAAAACTGGAAACAGGTGATGTGAAAATTACCATTAGAACAGGTTCAGACGATAAGGAAACTACCATAGTACAACAGGTTCCGGTAGGAGGGCAGCAAATGCAGCAAATGCCGGTACAACAGCAGGCTCAACAGCAGGCTCAGGCTCCGCAGGAAAGCGCTGCTCCTAAGGAAGATACTAAGGATTCCGGTGCAGATGATTCTAAGTATATCACGGTAAAGTCGCCTATTATTGGTACTTTCTACAGAAAACCTTCTCCAGACAAACCTACTTTTGTTGAGGTAGGAGATACTATAAAAGAAGGTGATGTACTTTGTATTATCGAAGCGATGAAACTTTTCAATGAGATTGAGAGTGAAGTATCTGGAAAAGTTGTGAAAGTATTGGTAGACGATTCTTCACCTGTAGAATTTGATCAGCCATTATTTTTAGTTGATCCTTCATAATTTACTGCCCATTTTTAACAACTGCAAGCCCATCTATGGGCTTCAGAACTTTAAAAGCAACTAGGTATGTTTAAAAAAATATTGATTGCAAACAGAGGGGAAATCGCATTGCGAGTAATCCGTACCTGTAAAGAAATGGGAATTAAAACGGTTGCTGTCTATTCTACTGCTGATGCTGAAAGTCTCCACGTGAGATTTGCAGATGAAGCGGTTTGTATAGGACCGGCACCAAGTAACCTTTCTTATCTAAAAATATCCAACATTATAGCCGCGGCTGAAATTACAAATGCAGACGCTATTCATCCCGGTTATGGCTTTTTATCTGAAAACGCCAAATTTTCCAAGATCTGTGAAGAGCATGATATAAAATTCATCGGAGCTTCCCCAGACATGATCAATAAAATGGGAGACAAAGCAACGGCAAAAGCTACTATGAGAGCTGCCGGTGTACCTTGCGTTCCAGGATCTGAAGGAATACTGAAAGATTATAAAGAATGTCTTAAACTGGCAAAAGAAATAGGATTCCCTGTAATGCTTAAAGCCACTGCAGGTGGTGGAGGTAAAGGAATGCGTGCCGTGTGGAAAGAGGAAGATCTCGAACCTGCATGGGAATCGGCAAGAAAAGAAGCCGATGCCTCTTTTGGAAATGACGGGATGTATATGGAGAAGCTCATAGAAGAGCCTAGACATATAGAGATCCAGGTTGTGGGAGACAGCAGCGGTAAAGCATGTCACCTATCAGAAAGAGATTGTTCCGTACAACGTCGTCACCAGAAACTTACCGAGGAAACTCCCTCTCCATTTATGACAGATACCTTGCGTAAAGAAATGGGAGATGCGGCAGTAAAAGCGGCTGAATTTATTAAATATGAAGGTGCCGGGACCGTAGAATTTCTTGTAGATAAACACAGGAACTTCTATTTTATGGAAATGAATACCCGTATTCAGGTAGAGCACCCAATTACAGAACAGGTAATAGATTATGACCTTATTCGAGAGCAGATTCTTGTAGCTGCCGGAATTCCAATTTCAGGTAAAAATTATTTCCCGCAGTTGCATTCTATAGAATGCAGGATCAATGCAGAAGATCCTTATCATAACTTCAGGCCATCACCAGGGAAAATAACGAACCTTCATGCACCGGGAGGTCACGGGGTGCGTATAGATACTCATGTATACAGTGGTTATATTATACCGCCTAATTATGATTCTATGATCGCTAAATTGATCACTACCGCTCAAACCAGAGAAGAGGCGATTAATAAGATGAAGCGTGCTCTTGACGAATTTGTGATAGAAGGTATTAAAACTACGATCCCTTTCCATCGCCAATTGATGGACCATCCAGATTATGTGGAAGGAAATTACACTACAAAATTCATGGAGGATTTCAAAATGAAACCTCTGGATGCATAAGAGAAAAACCCCGGTTCTACCGGGGTTTTTTTATGGGCAATATTTTGTATTTTCAGCCTTAGAAATACCAACTTATGAATTTTTCCTTTTGGGAAACCGACTCCTGGTTTTCTGATATCGATTTTTGCATTATAGGCAGCGGCATCACCGGTCTTAATTGTGCCTTAAGAATTAAAGAAAAACAACCCAACTCTAAAGTCTTAATTCTGGAAAAGGGAATGCTCCCTGAAGGGGCCAGTACAAAGAACGCGGGATTCGCATGTTTTGGAAGCATTTCAGAGATTTTGGATGATCTTAAAACACATTCTGAACAGGAAGTGCTTCAACTGGTTGAAAAGCGCAGGCGGGGCCTGAATTTACTTCGGAAAAATTTAGGAGATAATATCATAGATTTTCAACAAAAAGGGGGTTATGAGCTTTTTACTGAGCCTGATGAAGCCCTTTACCAAGAATGCCTGCAACGATTGCCAGAAATTAATGAACTTCTGGAACCCATATTTAAAGACCATGTTTTTGAGGTTTCAAATAATAAATTCGGTTTTAGAAATATACAACCCAGGCTGATTTTCAACAAATTTGAAGGACAGATCGATACCGGTAAGATGATGAGCGCTCTGGTAAAAAAGGCAGTATTAAAAGACATCCGCATACTTAATGGAGTAGAAGTGATTTCGTATAAAAATGAAGAAAAGGGGATTATAATTAAAACCTCCAGTTTCAATCTTAAATCAAAAAAACTAATTATTGCAACAAATGGCTTTGCGGCAAGACTGGGAATTAATGAAGTGAAGCCAGCGAGGGCACAGGTTCTGGTAACACAGCCTATTAACGACCTTCCATTTAAAGGAACTTTCCACTTGGATAAAGGTTATTATTATTTCCGTAATATTGGTAACAGGGTTCTGTTTGGCGGAGGAAGAAATCTGGATTTTAAAACCGAAGAAACAGATGAAGTCGGATTGACGTCAATTATTCAGGAAAAATTAAAGGAACTTTTAAAGACCTGTATTTTGCCCGAAACACCTTTTGAGGTCCAGCAATCCTGGAGTGGTACTATGGGTGTTGGGGAACAAAAAAAACCCGTTATTAAAGAGCTCTCCCGTAACGTATATTGCGGGGTGAGACTTGGCGGCATGGGTATCGCTATTGGTAGCCTGGTGGGAAAAGAAACTGCAGATCTGGCATTAAAATCATGATAAAAAAACTTTTTAAATTCATATTCAAAATCCTTCTGGGACTGTTCCTTTTCAGTATTTTAATGGTGCTTATCTATAAATGGGTGCCGGTGCCTTTTACACCTCTTATGGCCATAAGGTATATTGAAAACCCTGAAGAGCCTGTGAAACATGACTGGGTTGCAATAGAAGATATTTCCAGACACTTACAACTGGCAGTGATAGCAAGTGAAGATCAGAATTTCGTAAAGCATAGTGGTTTTGATTTTGATGCTATAGAGAAGGCAATGGCAGACAACCGGTCGGGCAGGAAGATAAGAGGAGCATCTACCATTTCTCAGCAAACCGCAAAAAATGTATTTCTATGGCCAGACAGAACCTGGTTTAGAAAAGGATTAGAAGCCTATTTCACCTTTTTAATAGAAATGATCTGGACTAAAGAGAGGATCCTGGAGGTATACCTTAATAGTATAGAAATGGGTAAAGGGGTTTACGGAGCACAGGCTGCATCACAACACTGGTTCCGGAAAGATGCTTCAAAACTTGGCCCATATGAGGCGGCCGCGATAGCTGCAGTTTTGCCAAATCCACGGGAGTACAGAGCGAATCCTGCATCCAGTTTTATAGAGCGTAGAAAAAACTGGATCGTTGGTCAGATGCAGAATTACGGGAAATTTATTATTGATTAAAATGATAACACTAAAAACAAAATTGCTTGAGCTGGCAGGGGATTATGTGAATGAGAGAATCGATATCCTTCACTCCAATATAAATGATCTTAAAGAGGCTCTAAAGCTGGAAACAAAGTGTTCCATGGGCGATAAATATGAGACAGACCGTGCAATGCTGCATTTGGAATTTGAAAAATTATCGGGACAGGTTGAGCAGTACGGAAGGTTAAAGAAAACTTTGAACCAGATTGAAACCAACGTAAAGCATGATAAAATTCAGTTTGGTAGTGTAGTAAAAAGTTCAGGTCCTCATTATTTTATATCCATCCCGGCAGGGATTTTAAAAACAGATGGGGAAGATTTTTACTCCGTAGGTTTTCAAACTCCTGTAGCCAGAGAGCTAACGGGAAAAAAGAAGGGTGAAGAATTTACCATAAACAACCAAACCTTTAAGATCGAAGAGGTCATTTAAGTCTTTCCTTGATAAGCTCAGGGGAAACATTAATTGCTACCATTTCTCCAGTATTAAGATCTTTATGATATTCTAATAATGCAGTCTCGCCATTGAGTTCGGCTTCGAATAAGAATTTTTCACCTTTAAAATATCTCTTTCTGATCTTTGCCTTGACATCGCTATTTTTCACCACCTGTAGTTCATGAGGATATAAAACTACCCTTTTTCTGCTGCTCTCATTTTTTAATATCGATTTAAGCATTAAGTGGTTCACATCTCCAAAAAGGGAAGCAACATATTTATTGGGAGGATTTCTATATAAATCTAAAGGAGCGCCGTCAGCATAGATATTTCCGTGTTTAAGCACGAATGTTCTGTCTGCAAACGAAAGGGCATCGGTACTGTCATGAGTTGCGACAATGCATGTGATATTTTTTTCTTTTAAATAAGTGAAAAGACGCCTTCTCAGATTATTTTTTCTAAAATGATCTATATGGCTAAATGGCTCATCCAATAAGAGCAATTCTGGTTCCTTAGCCAGAGCTCGCGCCAGCGCTATACGTTGTTGCTGGCCACCGCTTAAAAGCTTTGCTTTTTTATCAGCAAGATCCTCCATTTCTACAACCTCGAGCAATTCCTTTATCCTTCTTTTCTTTTTCACGGGATAAAAGTTGCTTAAATGTTTACCCACATTTTCTGCGGCCGTAAGTGGTAGCATCAGATCAAAAT
>JAHELO010000298.1 GCA_024644145.1 Christiangramia sp. | reverse complement strand
TACCAAGAAAGAACCCTTCTTCCTTAGATAGTTTCTGTGTGTAGATAGCAGCGTCCTTATCTGTAACCTTGGTAAAACCATCAATCACATCAAAATCCACATTTTTAGGCAGGATATCTTCTCCAATACCTTCGGTTACATATGGATATATTTCTTTTTCATCGAAAATTCCGGTTTCATGGTATTTCTTGAATACAGATCCATATGTATCAATACCCCAGACCTTAATATCCGGATTCTTTTCCTTCAAATATTTTCCAACGCCAGAGATAGTACCGCCGGTTCCTACACCTACAACAAAATGGGTTATTTTACCATCTGTCTGTTTCCAGATCTCAGGCCCGGTAGTTTCATAATGAGCCTGGCGGTTGGCCAAATTATCATATTGGTTCACATACCAGGAATTAGGAGTCTCTTCTGCCAGCCTTTTAGAGGTAGAATAGTAAGACCTGGGATCTTCAGGCTCCACATCTGTAGGGCACACTACTACTTCACTGCCAACAGCCCTGAGAATATCCATTTTCTCCTTGCTTTGCTTGTCACTTAATACGCAGATCATTTTATAACCTTTCACAATAGCTACCAAAGCTAGTCCCATACCCGTATTTCCCGAGGTACCTTCAATAATAGTGCCTCCAGGTTTAAGCAATCCTTTCTTCTCTGCATCTTCAACCATCTTTACAGCCATGCGATCCTTGACAGAATTTCCAGGATTAAAAGTTTCATATTTAGCCAGTACCAATGCATCGATCTCTTCTACGATCTTGTTCATTTTCACTAAAGGCGTATTACCTATGGTACCTAATATATTTTCAGCGTATTCCATTTTCAATTTTTAAGAATGCAAATGTAAAAAATCCTGAAGCCTAAAACCAAGGATTAAAGTTGCTTATATTTTGGTCGGATTTATTATTCGAACTTAATGGCTTTCACCGGAGATATTTTGGAGATAATAAGCGAAGGAATCAACAACATCAACATACAAAGCAGCAGCGTTCCCAGGTTAACCGCCAGAATATAATCCCAGTTAAGATATATGGGCACTTCGGTCACATAATATGTTCGGGGGTCTAATGGGACTAATTTGAAATATTTCTGAAGCGCCAGGAGCCCCACTCCAATTAAATTACCCCAGAAAAGCCCGAGAATAATCAGGTAACCGGCATTGTAAAGGAAGATCTTTCTAATGCTCCAGTCACCTGCGCCCAGGGCTTTTAGAATCCCAATCATTTGGGTACGCTCTAAAATAAGCACCAATAAGGCAGTGATCATATTTATACCTGCTACCAGGATCATGATCCCGATAATAAGCGCGATATTAAAATCGAAAAGGGAAAGCCACTCAAAAATAGAATAATACTTCTGGCTAATGGTTTGAGTATCTAAAAACGAGCCTGTGTTTTCATAGACTTCATTACCTTTTTGATCGAGTTCATTAAAATTGGTCACGAAAACTTCAAAATTACCAACCTGGTCTTCCTCCCATCTGTTGATACGCTGGATATGCCTTATATCTGCAATTAAATACAGCTCATCAAACTCCTGAAATCCTGATTCATAAATGCCCGTGATCTCGAATCCCCGGGCAACAGGCCGTTCACTATCCTCCCTAAGAAAATAAGTGGGTACCTTATCTCCCACCTTCAATTGCAGCCTGTTTGCCAGGTAACGCGAAAGTAGGATTTCATCATTCAACCGGTTCGAGAAATCGGGAAGCCTGCCTTCAATAAGGAATTCCTCCAGGTAGCTCCAGTCATAATCATCTCCCACACCCTTTACGATAATTCCTTCAAAATCCTCTTCGGTCCTTATTACCGCAAATTTCGTCGCAACAGCCTGTACATGTTTTATACCGTCTACCGATTTAAATTCAGGATAAAAATCCTGATTTTTTGATACAGGGATAAGGGAAACTTTTGAACTGTTATTATCGTAACTGGAAATATTTATATGGCCATTAAATGTCGCTATTTTATCTCTTATCTTTTCCTGCAAACCAAGGCCGGTTGCAAAAGAAACAAGCATCATGATTACCCCTATGGCGATCGCGGTGATCGCTATTTTTATTATAGGTGCAGATATGCTACTTTTATATTTTTTAGCGCTGATTAGCCGCTTAACAACGAAATACTCGAAATTCAATATTCTATGATTAAGAGATTGCTCAAAAGTACATTTTTATTCCTTCTTATCGGAATTCTTTCCTGCGGAAACACCTCCAAAGAAACGAAAATATCATCTGAAGATATTGAAACTACAGTACAAAGAGACTCTCTAACTAAAGGAATAATCACCGGCGCCAATCTTACAGAAATCTATCTACCCTTGTTAAAGAACAAAAGGGTAGGGATCGTAGGAAATCAGACTTCAGTAATAAAGAATGAGAAAGGCAATTATACCCATTTGGTAGATTCATTATTAGATCTGGATATCAACGTTAAGAAGGTATTTGCTCCGGAACATGGATTCAGGGGAACAGCAGACGCCGGGGAAATTATTAAAGACGGTATAGATGTAAAAACCAAGCTCCCTGTGATTTCCTTATATGGTAATAACAAAAAACCATCTGCTTCTTCGCTCGCAGAAATAGATCTAATAGTATTTGATATTCAGGACGTTGGAGCACGATTTTACACCTACATCTCTACCTTACATTATATTATGGAAGCCTGTGCAGAGAATAACATTCCTTTAATCGTCCTGGACAGGCCAAATCCTAACGGGCATTATATAGACGGACCCGTTCTGGATCCTCAGTTTAAAAGTTTTGTAGGCATGCATCCAGTACCTGTTGTGCATGCAATGACCATAGGCGAGTATGCCAGAATGATAAATGGTGAAAAATGGCTGAAGAATGGGGTTCAATGCGAACTTAACATCATACCTCTGGAAAATTACGATCATTCTAAAGAGTATTCCTTACCTGTAAAACCCTCTCCAAACCTCCCTAATGACCAGGCAATTAACCTATACCCCAGCCTCTGCTTCTTTGAGGGTGCCAATGTAAATGCAGGGAGAGGTACAAATTCTCAGTTTCAGGTTTTTGGATCCCCATATCTGGATGAGAACCACTTTGCATATTCCTATACTCCAAAATCTATGGAAGGGGCTCAAAACCCAAAGCACCTGGGTGAAAAATGTATCGGGAAAGACCTTACCCGGGAAGATCGAGTGAGTCAACTTAATCTAAAATGGCTAATGGAAGCTTACAAGCACACTGCCGATAAATCTGATTTTTTTAATTCTTTTTT
>JAHELO010000297.1 GCA_024644145.1 Christiangramia sp. | reverse complement strand
GAGGGCGAGAAAATAACAAAGTAACCCGAACCACAGGTTTTCAAGACTGAACCAGAATAATCCAATACAGGCAAAAGCCCCCAGATAACAAAAGAATTTCAGAAAATTTTTCTTATTTCCAATATAATCTGCGATTCCTGATAAAAATGGGCTCAGGAAGCTAACTACCAAAAATGCACATGCAGTGACATAGCTAATAAGCGCATCATTATTAAAATTGAAACCCAAAAAGGTTACGGAATCACTAATTTTATTTCCTTCATTATCCTTGATAATGGTAAGAGCTCCATAGAAAATTGGAAAAATAGCTGAAGATATTACCAGACTGTAAACAGAGTTCGCCCAGTCATAAAAAGCCCAGGCATGAATAAGCTTTTTACTTCCTTTAGGTAGTTGGTTCATGCACTAAAAATAGAAAAAGCCACCGAATTAGGTGGCTTTTCAATTTTATTTTTAAAATATGCTATTTAAAACTAGTAACCCCGTATTTTTTAGCTTCAGCTATTGCCTCAGGGGCCCATTTTGTAAGATTATTTATCCTGGTTTGAGTTGAAGGGTGAGTACTTAAGAACTCTGGTGGAGCCTGACCATTACTGTTAGCCTGCATTCTTTTCCATAGTTCCGGAGCTTCCCGGGGATCGTAACCTGCTATCGCCATCATGGTAAGTCCTATCCTATCAGCTTCAGCTTCGTGACCTCGGCTAAAAGGCAACATCACCCCTACCGTGGTACCCAGCCCATACGCCTGAGCAAATATCTGCTGAGTCTGTTCGCTTCTTCCGCTAACCGCTACCGAGCCGGCAACAGCTCCCAGTTGCTGTAACTGAGCTGCACTCATTCTTTGCGCACCATGATCTGCCAACGCGTGAGCGATCTCGTGGGCCATGATCGTTGCCAGACCATTCGTATTCTTAGCTTCGTCCAGTATTCCCGTGTAAACCACAACTTTTCCTCCTGGCATTGCGAAGGCGTTAGCCTGGTCATCTTTTACAAGGTTAAATTCCCATTTAAAATCGTTCATAAAACCCTGGTACCCATTGGCGTTTAAATATCGTTCTGCAGCAACTACAATATCATCCCCAAGTTTTTTAACCATTTTTGCATCTTCAGTTCCGCGAACCACTTCAGCATCATTTAAAAATTTATTGTATTGTTCAAATGATGCAGGAAATAACTGATCGTTGGAAACAAAGTTCAGATTTTTCTCTCCGGTGAACGGATTGGTTTTACATGCCACCACCAATAGAAGCACACTTAACCATAAAAAGGTATTTTTAAATTTCATGATTTTTGGTTTTTGATACCTAAAAGTACAAAAGCAAGCAGTATCGCTGATGTTGGTTTAAGTATGATTTAACACTAAACTCACTTTCAAAAACAATACCATTGTTGATATTTGCAGTATTCACAAGCCTTCAGAAGTTTTTGTGATTTTCTGATCGGCATGTTATAAAATTTCCTGAATTCTTAAATATGACTAAAAAATCTAAGGATAATATTCCGGTACAAAGGCTTCTGGTACCTTCTTATATTTTAACTATCTCAAAATTACTAACCGCAATTTCTCCTTTTCTGGCTAGCAGGTTTGCTGCCAAATTATTTTTAACTCCTTTCAAATACAAACTTCCCGAAAGAGAAAAGAAAATGGACCAGAAATCTGTTCAGAAAACAATTATGGTTCCCTCAATGAACAGGGAAATCGTTACTTATGAATATGGTCTTGGCCCTAAAAAGGTCCTTCTGGTACATGGCTGGAGCGGCAGAGGCACCCAGCTGGCAAAAATAGCTGAAGCTCTAGAAAAAGAAGGTTTTATGTGCGTGAGCTTTGATGCTCCGGCCCATGGAAAAGCCTCCGGAAAAATGAGCATGATGCCTTTTTTCTTTAAAGCGATTCATCATCTGGATGAGCAATACGGTCCTTTTGAAGCTGTGATAGGGCACTCCCTTGGAGGCATGGCCTCTTTAAGGGCGATTAGAGATGGTTTGAAGACAAGGAAACTGGTAATTATAGGTACAGCCAACAATATTTCTGAGATTACCCGTCACTTTGCCCGAAATATGAAAATGAATGATAAGGTAGCCAGAAAAATGAAGGCTTATCTTGACAATAGATTTAATGAAGACATGGATGTACTGTCTGGGGGCGAATCGGCGAAATATGTAAAAACCCCAACCCTGGTGATTCATGATGAAGAAGATGTAGATGTTAAGATATCCTCGGCACACCAGATCCATGAGGAACTGGAAAACAGCATATTAATGATCACAAAAGGCCTTGGCCACCGTCGTATTTTAGGAAATAAGAAGGTAATTAACAAAATCACAACTTTTATCGCGGCACAATCTTTGTAATTTTAGCAGAAAGACTGCCATGAAAAAGTTCCTTATACTAAGTATACTCGCCACTTTCTTTATAAGTTGCAACGGAAACGCTCAGAAAAAAAATTCTCAGGATCCAGCAAAAAAATTTGAGATTTCGAAATCTGAAGCTGAATGGAAAGAGTTACTTTCTCCTGAAGAATTTGCTATTCTTAGAAAAGCAGGGACCGAGAGACCATTCTCCAGTGAGCTTAATAACATTAAAGAGCCTGGCACCTTTGTATGTGCTGCCTGCGGAAACGAGCTCTATAAAACTAAAAATAAATTTAAAAGCGGTACAGGTTGGCCAAGTTTTGACCGTGCTCTGGAAGGCGGGGTTGCCTATGGTAGTGATACTAAACTGGGTTTCCAACGGGACGAAATTCACTGCGCGCGATGTGGCGGGCATTTAGGCCATCTTTTCGATGACGGCCCCAGAGAAACGACAGGTAAAAGACACTGCATTAATGGAGTCGCTATGGATTTTCAACCAGATATAAAATAATATGAAAAAGTACAGGATCGAAAAAACCGAGGAGGAATGGAAAAATCAACTTTCCCCTGAACAATACAGAGTTCTACGCGAAAAGGGAACCGAAGCGCCTAATACTGGTAAATACAATCTTCATTTTGAAGAGGGTGAGTACAAATGTGCGGCCTGCGGAGAGAAATTATTTGAGAGTAACGCAAAATTTGAAAGCGGTTGCGGATGGCCAAGTTTTGACGAAGCCATTGAGGGAAAAGTAGAATACATCCAGGACAGGACATATGGCATGATACGCACAGAGATACTGTGTTCTGGTTGCGGTGGACATCTTGGCCACGTTTTTGATGATGGACCAACAGAAACCGGCCAGCGTTACTGTGTTAACTCTGCCAGTATAGAATTTAAAAAATAACTAAA
>JAHELO010000296.1 GCA_024644145.1 Christiangramia sp. | reverse complement strand
ACCATTGGTAACCTTCCCTGGTGGTGATATCTATAGCTTCATTTTCTATCTTGATAGCGATTAGCTCGATAGTTACTTCGGTAATATGAAAAAGAAAGATCTGGTTAGGAGAAAAGTGCTCAAGATATTCAACCTTATTTAATACACCTTCCCAGATAAGATCGCTAAAAATATCGAGTTCTTCCTCAGCCGTTTCAGGCTTTTCTTTCTTGATTTTTTCCCATTCGTCTGCTGTTATAGACTGGGTGGCCAGGAAATTGATAAATTCCTGGTGCATCTCTTCAAACTGCTCTTTAGTTAATCTGGCGTATTTCATAATTTTCTTTAAAAGCTCCCAAAGTAACCTGGGGAATAATTAAACAGTGAATTTTAAATATTATTCAAAACTCATTGCAACTAAAAAGAAAAGCCCACTCAAAAAATGAGCAGGCTTTATTCTATAAGTAAAATAAATTAAGCTTCTCCTACCACGTCAAAGGTAAAGTTAGAAACTACTTCACGGTGAAAACGCAAAGTTGCATCATACTGTCCTAAACGCTTGATGTTACCACCGGCGATGCTAATATATTTCTTTTCGATCTCTACACCTTCTTTAGCAAGAGCATCAGCAAGATCACCATTGGTGATAGATCCGAATAACTTATCACCTGCACCTGCCTTAGCAGTAAGTTTGATCTCAAGGTTGTTAAGTTTTTCAGCCTGTTTCTTGGCTTCGTCTATATGCTTTTGTTCTTTATAGGCGCGCTGCTTTAAAGTTTCCTGCAAAACTTTTCTAGCAGAAGGAGTTGCCAGTTCAGCATATCCTTGTGGAATAAGATAATTTCTACCGTAACCGTTCTTAACAGCTACTACATCATCTTTAAAACCTAAATTATCTACGTCTTTTTTAAGTATCACTTCCATAACTGCCTCTTTTTATTTTAATAAATCACCTACGTAAGGCATTAATGCTAAGTGACGAGCACGTTTTACGGCTGTAGCCACTTTTCTCTGAAACTTCAAAGAAGTACCTGTTAAACGACGTGGTAAAAGTTTACCTTGTTCGTTAACGAAGCCCATTAAGAAATCTGGATCTTTATAATCGATATATTTAATACCAGATCTTTTAAATCTACAGTACTTCTTAGCTTTGGTAGTCTCTATATTAAGAGGAGTAAGATACCTGATCTCTCCGTCTTTTTTTCCTTTTGCTTGTTGTTCAATAGATGTTGCCATGATTACGCTTTTTCCTTGTTACGTTTTCTTCTTTTCTCAGCCCAAGCTACTGCATGCTTATCTAACTTTACAGTTAGGTAACGCATCATACGCTCGTCTCTTCTGAATTCTAATTCTAATGGCTCAATAACTTCACCAGGAGCTTTAAATTCAAATAAGTGATAAAAACCACTCTTTTTGTGTTGGATTGCGTAAGCCAGTTTTCTTAGGCCCCAATCTTCTTTAGCTACCATCTCAGCCCCTTTCGAAACAAGAAAATCTTCGTATTTCTTAACTGTCTCCTTTATCTGCTCATCAGATAAAACGGGATTCAAGATGAAAACAGTTTCATAATTGTTCATAAAAGTATTCTTTAAATTAAATCGGGTGCAAAAATAGAATTATTATTTGGTATTTCAAAGCTTATTAAGAAGGATAAAACACTATTTTTACCGGTGAAAAATTATTTAACCTTGTATTTCTTATTTTTAATGAGTAATATTGTTAGTGCCTAACCTATAAACCGTGGAAGAAGTTTTACTCAAATGCGCCGTCGTGGATGATTCCAGCCTTCAAAGGCTATCCATTGTGAAGTTAATAAAAGATCATCCTAATCTTAAACTGGTCGCAGAATACAATAACGCAATAGAAACCAAGAATGGTCTTCTGGATACTGAGACAGATTTGATCTTTCTTGACATTGAAATGCCAATTCTATCTGGTTTTGAGCTTTTAGACAATTTACCGAATAAACCACAAATTATATTCGTAACCGGTAAAACCAAATATGCCTTTAAGGCTTTTGATTACGATGCCGTGGATTATATTCACAAACCGGTTACCAAAGACAGGTTTAATAATGCGGTAACCAAGGCGATCAATCTTTATAAACTTAAGCATCAAACCGCTGCTCCAGAGGATGATGATTTTATCTTTGTAAAAAGCAATCTTAAGAATAGAAAGGTATTTCTTAGTAAGCTTAAATACATCCAGGCTTTGGGTGATTATGTAAAATTCGTTACTGAGAAAGATAATTTTGTGGTCCTTGCTACCATGAAATCTTTTGAACAGCAATTACCAAGTGAGCGCTTTCTTAGAACTCACAAATCTTATATCGTAAATCTGGATAAGATCGAACGATACAATAGCAAGAATATAGAGATAGATAAAGAGAAGTTACCATTAAGCCGTCATAAAAAGGCGAATCTGGTAGAAGCTCTTAGCGCGATACAATAATAAAGCCCCCCGTATATATAAAAGCCACTGGACAGTGGCTTTTTTTATTGTGGATCTACATTCACTATCACCCTTACTGACCGGAAAGCTCCTATTGCTTTAAAACTTGTGAGTATGCGGTGTACCATTTTCTTCGTTTTCCCCAGGGATTGTTTTTTAGGGATCTTTATAAGTATATTTTTATAATACTCATTTCTTATCCGCGCTACAGGTGGGAATTCAGGACCAAGCACATATCGGTCAAAGACATTCTCCAGGGCCCTGGCCAGCCATTCAGCCGCCTCGTTGGTCTTGGAATAATCTCTGCATTTTAGAGTTAACCGTATCAAACGAAAATATGGCGGATATTGATATTGATACCGGTCTTCAAGCTGTTCCCGATACATCCCCTGAAAATCACCAGTGGATACCTGCTGGATTATTTGGTGGTGCGGATTATAGGTTTGTATAAGAACCTTACCCCTTTTTTGGGTTCTTCCAGCCCTGCCGGCCACCTGAAGCATTAACTGAAAACTTCTCTCATGGGCTCTGAAATCTGGAAAGTTCAGGAGGTTATCTGCGTTCATAATCCCCACCAGGCTAACTTTTCTAAAATCAAGACCCTTGGTAAGCATCTGAGTACCTATCAAAATATCTGTTTCTTCATTTTCAAAAGCTGCAATTATCTTTTCATATGCATATTTCCCCCTGGTGGTATCCTGGTCCATCCTGCCAATGTTATGCTCCGGAAAGAGAGCTTTAAGCTCGGTCTCTACCTGCTCCGTACCAAATCCTTTAGTGGTTATTTCATTACTGCTGCAGGCCATGCATTGATGCTGCATCGCAATATGATAT
>JAHELO010000013.1 GCA_024644145.1 Christiangramia sp. | reverse complement strand
TCCTGGCGACCGGCCAGGAAATGGAAAAGGATTATTTCAGGCAGAAAGCCTATTCAACCATTTTCGACTATACAGACCTCATTAAATAAAAAAACCTCACTAAGACAGTGAGGTTTTTTTTATAGTGGAAAATCTGGATCCTAGTAGAATCTCGATCTGTTATCTTCTATTTCAGCTTTTTTCTTCAATGCTTCAAATACTCTTGAACCAGCCTGAGCTCTTCGAGCAGCACTTTCTTGCTGAGCATAACCTTTGTAAGAGTCCATAGCCGGAGCCTCAAACTTACTTACCAGTTCTGCCACATAAACACCTTTTTCACCGGCGATTGGCTCACTAATTTTTCCTGGCTCTAAAGAGAACACAGCTCCAACAACCTCAGGCTCTTCTCCTGCTCCCGCAAGAGTAGGACTGCTTAGATTCACTGCATCTGCAGTTTGAACACTTACCCCCTGGTTTCCTGCAATTTCCTGCAGAGTATTACCTTTTAACCTGTTCTTGATGATCTCTGCTTTCTTCTTCTTTTTTAGAATCGGAGTAACGATCGCAGAAGCTTCCTCCACGCTCATAAGCCCTTTGTCTTTCTTAGAAGTTAATTGAGCAACTATATAACCAGTGTTAGTGTCAAATCTCCTCACGTCACCAACTTCTGCATCCTCCTCAAATGCCCACTGAACAACTCTACGTTGTGCACCGGCACCAGGAATATTTTCTTCCAGAGCTTTGATATCTTTTACGGTCTTAACCTCATAATTTCCTTTTTTGGCTACATCGGCAAAATCACCTTCAGAAGCCGAGATCTCAAATTTGGTCACCTCATTGAAAAGATTGTTCATCGTCTTTTCTGAAGCCTCGATCTCTCTGGCAATGGTCGCAACCTTAACGGCTCTGGCCGCTTCGGTTTGATCATCTATAGAAACAACATGGTATCCTAGTGGTGTTTCCACAACCCCAATATCACCTGTAGAATTTTCAAAAACATAATCTTCAAATGCCGGAATCATCATCCCTGGCATGAAATATCCAAGATCACCAGCCTCTTCTTTATTAGAAGTATCGGCTGAGAATTCAGAAGCCAGTTCTGCAAATTTAGCTTTATCTGCCCTTGCAACCTTAGCAATACTATCAGCAAGTTGTTGAGCCTCTTCTTTAGTTCTTTCTAAACCTCCTCCTAATTGAGTTCCTTTAAAGGCAATAAGAATGTGGCTAGCCTTCACAGAATCTGGAATATTTTTAGTCTCTATCACTTTACTAAGCTTCCAGTAACCGTTCTCCTCATAAGGACCATAGGTTTCTCCTTCAGTCAGGTTAAAGATCGCTTCAGCATTCTCCCCTTTAAAATCATTTCTGAACTTGAATCTGTTCTCAAATGGCAAATCTGAATTATTACTGATAAAATCTGCATAATCCTCAGTATTATCAAAACCAGGAAGTGTATCATTAGCTCCGATTGCCGCGTTATATTCTACACGCTCATTTCTTAAAGAACTAATGGCATTTTTAGCTTCAGATTTATCTTCTCCGGAAGCACTCTCGTTAAAGATCACATATTGCAGACTTCTCGCAGCCTCTGTCTTGAAACGTGCGGGGTGCTTTTCTATATATGATTTGATATCAGATTTTGAAACTTCAACTTCAGTATCTGGTATAGAAGAATAAGGTATCTGTACGAACTTCATATTGATATTATCGTTCTGAAGTCTATATGCCTGCTCCCCTTCTAATAAAGTAGCCCCAACTCCGGCGCTCACCATATTGTAGTAGGTATTAAGTTTAGCAGTCTGGGCAAGATTAGATGTAAATTGCTGCCATTGTTCATATGCCTGAGGAGAAGTCTCCTTAAGATTTGCAACATATTCTCTCAGCCTGTTCTCATCGAACATTCCAGCCTCATTGGTGAAATTAGGATTACCAGCCATTTGAGAACGCACCAGGTTTGTAATTTGACCTTCACCTGCTCTTATACCAAGCTCTTCTACCTGCTCCTTCAGGATCACCTCTCTTAATTTCTGGTCCCAGATACGGTTCACTGCCTGCGTAGTACTAACGTTGCTACCCATATTTCTCTCAAAGGCTTCCACCTCTCGGGCAAAATCCGCTCTGCTTATCTCATTACCATTTACGGTAGCGATCACATTTTGAGAGCTCTGAGAGCTTAAGCCTCCATTTCTAATCACATCGGCCAATACAAAAGAAAATAATGCCAATGCAATAATGATAATCAGGAAAACAGACCTTTGTCTGATTTTATTTAATACTGCCATTTGAATGTATAATTTATCGAAATATAGGGGGCGAAAATAAGGTTTTTAGGCTAATAATAAAATTTAAAATTAGCAAATTCTTAACTTTCAAGCTTTAATCTTCAGGATTGATTTTTAGCTCCACCAATTCGATTTTAGTATTGGAAGTTTCAAGGATTTTTATTTCCAAATCCTCAATTTTTATCACCTCTCCCTGCTGAGGAATTTCTTCGGTATGATTTACGATAAACCCACTCAGGGTCTCATAATTTTCACCAACAGGAATATCCACTTTGTAGTTCTCATTCAAATAATCTACTTCCAGCCTGGCTGAAAATTTGAAATGGGCATCTGCCAGCTTTTCTTCAATTAATACTGCTGAATCGTGTTCATCTTCAATTTCGCCAAATAACTCCTCTACGATATCCTCTACTGTCATCATCCCACTGGTACCACCATACTCATCGATAACTACAGCAATACTTTTTCGCTTCTTGATGAGGATATTAAGCACATCCTTGATCCACATGGTTTCCGGCACGAATATCACCGGCAATAGAATGGATTTTATAGATTTTGGTCTTTTAAAGAGCTCGAACGAATGAACGTACCCTATAATATCATCAATGGTTTCGTTATAGACCAGCAACTTCGAAAGCCCGGTTTCAGTAAAGGTTTGAATCAGGTCATTAGGCGCCTGGTTTTGATCTACAGCGATAATTTCTGTTCTCGGAATCATCACTTCCCTGGCTTTTATATCAGAAAAAGAAAGGGCATTCTGGAAAATTTGAATTTCACTATCTACATCTTCGTGCTCCTCCACCGTTTCCATCTGCTCGCTGATAAAATTACCCAGTTCTATCTTACTAAACGCAAGCTGGACTTCATCTCCATCGGTTTTAAAGAATCGTTTTAAAATAATATCCGAAATCCAAATGACGAATGAAGAAACAAAACTAAAAACCAGATAAAAAATGTACGCCGGCACCGCAAAGAACTTCAGCATACTATTGGCGTATATCTGAAAGAAAACTTTCGGAAGAAATTCTGCGGTAAGCAGTATTATTAATGTTGAGATAATGGTTTGGGTTAGGAGACTAAGATCTGTTATAAGGTAATTCACGACCCCGCTCTGAGATTCGATCCCGCTGAGCCAGGCCATTAAAAGGTCTCCCATAAAGAAACCATATACCACCAGGGCAATATTGTTCCCCACCAGCATGGTAGCGATAAACTTGGAAGGTTTCTTGGTTAATCGTTTTAGAACTTTGGCGAGAAAATCATTTTGCCTTTTCTCAATCTCGATATAGATCTTATTGGATGAGACGTAAGCGATCTCCATCCCTGAGAAAAAAGCAGAAAGCAGTAAAGAGCAAACTATAATAAGTATATCAACCTCCATTAAGGCTATTTATTACGATCTTCATATTTACGCCTGAAACGTCTTTTAAAGAAGAACATAAAGACGGCAATCGCTACAAAGAAAAGAAATAAATATGCCCTGCTTCGCTCAGTGTTCCATATTCTTATTGCTTCAAAAATAAAAAAGGCTGCAAAAAACAGGTAAGCGTATTCAAAATACCTAAAAAATTTATTCATTCTTTTCTTCTTCTATAATTTGTATTCCCCTATTGGTTCTTGAACGAAAATTACTGAAATCCTGATTAGAATCAAAACCGAGATCATCTGTATATGATCCATCAGGGAATCTTATCTTATTTGGTTTATCTGTAAAGATCCAGCTCCTATCCTGATCCCAGAAAATCTGGCTGGCCTCTAATTTTGTACTATCAGCGGTAAGTATCACCACATTTCCCTGGAGATCTATGAGTTTTGTTTGTTCATAGACGATACCATAATCTGCATTTACTGTGTTCTTCTTATTTTGATCATCAAAGAATTCAACCTCTACTCCATCAGGAAATTCCCGATATGGGAAAGTTTTATTAGTATAATCCAGCATTTTAGGACTTTTAAGTGTCGCCACCAACCTGCCTGAATCTGTAAATTTTAAGTTTATGCCACGTGCAATGGCCTGAGGAGCATCCTCCTCAAGACTAAACGCCCGCACCTGTTTAAGGTTACCCTCACATGAAAAAAGCATTGTCACGCCGATAAGCGTGACAATGCCTGAAATTATATTGCTATATGTAAGCTTCATTTTATAAGTTCGGGATACGAACGGTCTCACCGATCCAGCATCCAATCGAGATCGCATCACCAGCATTTTTACTAGACTGGAATACATCTGACTTCTGAGGCGCTCTACCTTTATAGGCAGCAGCGGCCTGGTTTGCATTACCAGAAATAGATGGATCTACTCTGGCCGCTTTAGATGCATATTCTGCAGCTAACCAATATACAGCTCTTTTACTGAAGGCATCTTCACCACAGTTATTTGCACTCTGTGCATACATACTTGCGATTTGAAGGTAAGCACTACCTAAAGACGGCTTGGCTCTAAGAGCTTTGTTATAAAAATTTCTTGCCTGACCAAAACTACCTTTTTCCTTGTAGTTGTTAGCGATTCTATAGTAGATTTTCGCCTGGTCAGATTTATTAGTTTCAAGCTCTGCAGCTTCGTTATAATATTCCAAAGCTTTAGATCTGTTCCCTTCAGCTTCAGCTAACTGTCCTAATGAGTATGCAGACTTAGCAGATGGTTGCAATCTGTGAAGTGCTTCAGACACCTGGATAAACAATGGATCTTCAGTACAATCTTTAGCTGAAAGTCTTGCGTTCGCATTTTTCAACCAGTTCACATCTGTCTTCTTATCCTCAAAATCTTTCTTATATAATGGGATAAGGTTATCACAATCTGCTCTTGCTCCTAACTTAGCGTTGATCGCCTCTTTAACTTTACTGTAGTTAGCAAGGTTTATCTCGGCATACTTGATCTGCTTCTGCTCCTTTGCAGTTAAATCTTCACCTTCTTCCTGCTTCTTCAATAAAGGCGCAAGATTTTCTGCAGCTTCATTTTCTTCTTCTTCTATCTTAGTAAAAACCCTGTCGTAGTTATCAAATACATCCTGAAGAGTTTTTTCACCTTCATCCTGCATCTCAGCCATCAGGTCGAAATATGCATAAAGTCCTTTCGGGCTCTTAAAGTTTTCTTTGTCCTCGGTATAAGCTTTATCAAAGGCTTTATACTGATCTTCTTTATCTCCGATTTTATTATCAAATTTCAATAATGCGATATCAGAATAGATCTTACCTTTTGAAGTTTTACCCGGGTAAAGCTCAAGTCTCTGTTCCCACACTTCGATTAATTCTTCAACTAGTTCTTTCTTATCACCTTGCTCAGCTTTATCGATTTTATACTCCAATGCTCTTTCCAGATACTGGTAAGTAGCAAGACTATACTTCGGGCATTCATCCATCACTTTGGTTAGAGCAGGATATGCCGCATCATAATTTTTCGCTTTCGCATCATCATACGCTAAGGCTGCCATAGTTGCACAATCTCCAGACTGTGCACTTACCGTTCCTAAACCTGACAAGGCAACTGTAATTAGTGCTAGAAATCTCTTTTTCATTTTCTCGTTTATTGTAGTGGTTAATTAAATTTTCTCTTCGTGAACCATTTATCATTTAAGGACAATCCAACAGATAACCTTAAAAAGTTCTCCTGAATTAACCCTGAGTTCTTGGTACCTCTTTGCCCAAGCTCAATCCCAAAATTAATATTGGAGAAGTTAGATCCAACTGGCAAACCTAATCCAAAAGACATGCCAAACTCATTAATAGCTTCATCATTCACGATTAAACCGGTACCGTCATAACGGAAACCAGCCCTGTAAACTACCCTTTCCAGGTAATTTGAAAAGGAGTTGTATTGTGGAATATAGAAACCTCCCAATGAGAATTGTGATGCATCTTCATATTGCCCATTGTCTCCTCTAAACCTGAAACTATCTTCATAAGAAGAAGAACCCACACTGGCATATTCCGCTCCTACAAACCATTTATTTTCCTCACCTATCCCCGCTCCAATGGTTACTTTAGAAGGAAATTCAAACTGCGTATCACTGAGGTCTAGATCCCTAAGATCTATCACTCTTCCTGTTCCACTGGAAAAATCCACCGTAGAAATAGATCTAGAATTCTCTGAATCCAGATCCATAGCAGGAGCATAAGAAGTTGAAACGTGTAGCTTCAAATCTTCTGTAAGAGCTTTCTGGTAATTAGCCCCAAAATTAAAGGTAAAACCTTTAATATCAGACCTATTTACATCTGTAGTCCCATATTGAAGATCTTCACGGTTGATGCTCTGTGTATTCTGAAAATTTCCAAAATTATAATTAGCATCCACACCCAGACTTAATTCTTTGGTAACCGCCCAACCTGCTGAAAGGAAGACCTTATTCATTCCTCCTCTACCGTTCAATAAACTGGCAGATCCCTCTTCTGTATCCAGTATCCTGTACCCTACGGAGGTATAAGGAAGTAAACCTACACCAATCCCAACTTTCTTACTGATTGGGAATGCCAATGCCAGGTAATCCAGAGAAGAGATCTTAGCATTATCACTAGCAACATCACTTTCCATGCTTATGCGATCATGACTGGCACCTACCGAATAATTTGTAAGCTTTAATCTACCATAACTGGCAGGATTCTGCATATTTAAATGTATACTATCTGCAAAGATACTCAATCCTCCCATAGACCTGTTTTCTACGGTACCTTTAAAGTTGGTTAAGCCAATTCCGTAATATGAGTAAGGCGAAGATACGTTTTCCTGAGCTCCAGCGACAAAGGCTGAAAATAAAGCTACGATTACTATAAATCGTTTTATCATTGAGTCTTGTTAAATTCTAGAATGAAATTAAGTCCTTCTAACAAAAAATTTGAGTTCGCAAATATGCTATTTTTTAATGGTATAGACAAAACTTGGCTGTCACCACCCGTGAAAATAACTGTTAAATCTTCAAATTGAGAGCTATACATTTCTATAGTCCCTTTTAATTCCATTTCTATACCATTAATAATTCCGGATAAAATACTGGTTTCGGTCGTTTTACCAATAAAAGCAACCGCCGGCTTCGCTTTAACTAACGGTAAATTAGAAGTAAACGTGTGCAGGCTTTTAAAACGCATCTCAAGGCCCGGGGAAATAGCTCCACCAAGATAGATCTCATCAGCAGTTTTAAGGTCATAAGTAATACAGGTTCCCGCATCGATTACCAGAACATTCTTTCCCGGGTAAGAATTTACTGCCGCAGCCACAAGAGCGATTCGATCCTTCCCTAAAGTTTCTGGAGTCCCATATTGATTCTCGAAAGGCACTAATGAAGAAGCACTTAGCTCCATTACAGGGATTTTATTTTTCAGTTCTTCGATTATCCCGGTATCGTCAGAGGTGACACTGGAAATTATTGCCCTTAAGACCTCAGGGTATTTTTGCGAGGTTTTTTTAAATTCTTTTGAAAAATTTTCTTTTTGAAATTTCTGTTTTTCCACCAACCTATTGTTTTGAAAAACAGCCATCTTCACAAAAGTATTTCCGGCATCAACTACTAAATTCATTCAGATTTTCTTAGAAAAGCAAAAATACAAAAGCATTTTTTTAATAATTCCTTTGTGAGTTCCTAAAAATGAAATTATATTTGCCACCGCTTAACAAAGCAACTGGTGCCTTAGCTCAGTTGGTAGAGCAAAGGACTGAAAATCCTTGTGTCCCTGGTTCGATTCCTGGAGGCACCACCTTAAAACCCCGAACTTTTTTAGTTTGGGGTTTTTTAATTTTAGGCCTATATGTATTTCCTATAAGTCTCCCCTTGGGAAAATACAATCTCTTAAATTCCAGCATTAAAAAAGCCCGGATCTGTGATCAGGGCTTTTATCTCTAAGCCGGTCTAGTTACCGGCATGTATTGTTTATTTTATACAATAATCACCTGTAGGCCCGGATATGGGTCTATGCAGGTTTGCTATTAAACTATTAAGTTTATAATTCAACAATTATACGTTAAGAACAAGTACATTAATAATAGCACCTATTACCGCAAGAAAGATCAATATCAACGCCAGGGTAACCCCTATTTTAGCAAAAATATTCAATCCCTGAAGCGACCCTTTATAATTTTGAACAAAATCAGTAAAAATTTCCATAAGCCTTCCTCTTTTTAGATTAATATTCAACTCCTTTAAATATAGTCAGTTAGAAGGCTGAATCAAAAATTAATCGTTGAAGGCTCTATAAATTAGATGTACATACTAAGGAAGAACTTGGTATAATGTATTTTCTTTCTTTTTAGAGCAAAAATTGGATTTTTTAAGAAAAAAAGACCGAACCTAGAAGAAGCGATTTCCTTTTTTATTGGGATCTTTTCCCCCGAATTTACTGAACTTGTAAGTGAAACTAAACATTAAATATCTCTCCAACACAAGCTCCTGGGTATCCTGAATAAAATCATCCCCTGTTACCCTTTTTGTTGCCGTATTTTCATCGAGAATATCAAAAATCTTCACTTTTAAGATCCCATCGTCTCCCAATAATTTATATCCCAAACTCGCATTCCATAAATAGAACTGATTTTTAAAGCCTGGAGATATATTTCCAAATTTCTGATAACTGAAATCGCTCCCGAAAATAAAATTCTCAGGCCAGTAAGATGTGACCTGAAAATTCAGTTCATGATTCAGATAATTTTCGTTTCTGTCATTCAAACTATAATCGGCATTCACGATACCTAAACGATAACCCGGTTCAAGGGTTAGCTTATCTTTAAGATCATATTCCAGGTCTATATGCGGATTAAGACTTACATTGTCAACCTGGAATTGCTGAGCATTGGAGAAACCTAACCTCCTGTTATAATTTCCATAGATACCAGGTTCAACTTTAATTGTGTTAACTGAATCTATTTCTATCTTCTTATCTAAACTGGCACCGGCGTATAAATTATATGCCCCATTTAAGTTCGTATAGGTTGTAGTTCTCACTAAATTTTCATCTGTGGTAGTTGTTGTTACAACCTCATCTTTATTAACCTCTCCTCCAGCGTACAAATAAAAGCCAGACCGGGACTCCCAATCGTAATTATTAAAATTAAGGTAGATCCTGGTAGTCATCGTAGGTGCGAGGTCGGGATTTCCCTGAATTACATTTAATGGATTTGTAGTGATCCTAACCGGTTGAAGTTGCCTTATTTCCGGCATTCTCCTGCTATTTCTCACGCTTAAATAGACCGATTTAGATTTATTAAAACTGTATCTTAAATTAGAATCTACAAAGAAATCACTGTAAGTTTCGTCAATAGCCGTTCCGCTAATTACATCATCGTTAACCAATCGTGTATGGAGGAGCCCTCCGGCTATCCCAAACCTAAGGGTATCATTGCTATACACCAATCCTAAAGCAGGTTTAAAGGTATTCATTTGGGTTCGAAAATCGTTACTCAGGGTTTCATTCAGAAGATCATATTCACCCTGCGCAGAAGCATTATAAACCATACGTTCATTCGTACCTTCCACATTTTCGTATTCGGCTTCAAAATCTATATCCCAATTTTCAGAAATGGGAATTCTCAGGCTGGAAAATACGGAATATTGATTCCTTTTTTCTTCAATATCAAGCAGCTGGTCCTGGATTTCCAATGAAGAAGTGGCGCCCTCATTTCCTATGATTTCTCTTTCAGAATAAAAAAGATCTTTTTCTTTATGGTTCCTATTTTCATTACTAAAGCTTAAACTATAAAATCCTCCAGAAGTCCCGAATTTCCGGGCGAAATAAAGTCGGTTAGAGAAATTTGTATTGACCACCTCGGTTTCATTCCGGGTTAGCGTGGTATTTATTAAATTTCCATTTTCATCTAAAGATCGGGTTCCAGATTCACTGAATGATTTACCCTGAGAGGCGTTGAAATTAGGCCTGAAAGAAATGCGTGTAAGTGTATCTGGCTGCACTTCAAAGCTGGTACTAAATCTATGATTGTCGTTTATTCTGGTAGATGAGGAATTAGATTCCACAAAGAATCGCCCGTCTGGCAAAATATTTTCTCGCTCTATAAGAACTTCATTTCTATTATCAGCATGGTTATAGAAGTAGTTCAGAGATGCTTCAGTCTTCTTTGGCCATTCATTAACCAGGCTAAACCCTATATTATCAGTCTCGGTAATGCCAGACCCACCCCCACCAAATGAGTTACCATTAATTGAAAAGGATCCATTACTATTCCGGGCTATAGAATAAGCATTCCGGCCCATTGCATCATAAACCTCGTCAAATGTAAAACCCGAAGAGTTTATATTATTAGAACTTGCGAGCAAGCTCATCCTTAAATCATCTTTAAAGTAATTAGAGATCGCACTCAACTCATAACGATCGTTGGTACCCCCTCCAGCAGTAAGCCGGGAGAAAAACCCCCTATTTTTATCCTCATCAATTGTAATATTGATGGTTTTATTTTCTGAATCGCCTTCTTTGCCGGTAAATTCTTCAGATTTGGTTTTGGTATCCACCACCTGGATTTTGTCTATAATTTCCTTCGGAAGATTTTTCGTAGCGATTTTAGGATCATCACCAAAGAACTCCTTTCCGTTGACCAGAATTCTGGAGACAGGCTTTCCATTCACGGTAATATTTCCTTCAGAATCCACATCTACTCCCGGAAGTTCTTTTAGTACAGCTTCAAGATTAGCATCCTCACGGGTTTTAAAAGAAGCTGCATTAAATTCAAGAGTATCGGTTTTAATTGAAACCGGAGCTCTTCTGGCAGTAATACTTATTTCGTCTAATTGATTATCTGCCAGCTTAAGTTTGAGCGTACCAAGATCCTTGTTCCTTACCGGAACAGAATCTATATATGGCTTATAGCCGGCATAGGAAACGTAGATATTCAGCTTAGGCACGGGTGAGTTCCCGACAAGCCGGAAATCGCCGTTTTCTTTTGAAATGGTATAGGTTACCAGACTACTATCAGCTGGTTTTTCAAGATAGACAGTGGCAGAACCTAAAGATCTGCCTTCATTATCTGTGATCTTTCCTTTGATTTCGAAATCCTGGGAAAATGCGATCCCTGATACAAGCATCAGGGACATAAAAATAAGACCAAATTTCATTAAAAAAGCACTTAGGTTAGTAAACGGGAAGCCGAATTACCACATTTAAATACTATTCCCCAAATCCCAGGGATAGAATGCTAAGCTGCTTTCTTAAAAATAACCACTTTTAGGTATGAAAATTTTCTTAAAGCTCTATTTTTTACGGAAAAATATAGTGACCGGGACACCCTGAAAGTCAAATTCCTGTCTCAATTTATTCTCGAGAAACCTTTTATAAGGATCCCGAACATATTGAGGCAGATTGCAGAAAAATGCAAATTGCGGATGCGCTGTTGGCAACTGCATACAGAATTTGATCTTAACAAATTTTCCTTTGTAGGCCGGCGGCGGATTTTTTTCTATGATAGGCAACATCACATCGTTAAGCTGGCGTGTTTTTATCTTTTTACTTCTGTTCTCAAAGACCTTCACAGCAGTTTCAATCGCTTTAAAAACTCTTTGTTTTGTTAGTACAGAAATAAAAATGATAGGCACATCTGTAAAAGGTTCTATCTCACGACGAACCATTGCCTCATATTCCTTCATCGTGTTTGTTTCCTTATCTACAAGGTCCCATTTATTTACCAGGATCACGATCCCTTTATTATTTCTCTGGGCCAGCCAGAAAATATTCTGTACCTGTCCGTCAAAGCCACGAGTGGCATCCAGAACTACCAGGCATACATCTGAATTCTCTATGGCGCGAACGGAGCGCATTACCGAATAGAATTCAAGATTTTCCTTAACCTTGGATTTCCTTCTGATCCCGGCAGTATCTACCAGGTTAAATTCAAATCCAAACCTGTTATATCTGGTATCTATGGAATCCCGGGTTGTACCGGCAATATCAGTAACTATATATCGATCTTCACCTATTAGGGCATTAATGAAGGAAGATTTACCTGCATTTGGCCTTCCTACCACCGCAAATCTTGGTAATTCTGATTCTTCTTCATCTTCTACCTCTGGCAATGCCTCAATTAGCGCATCGAGAAGGTCTCCCGTACCACTACCATTGGTACTGGCAATTGGGAAATACTCACCTAATCCAAGAGAATAAAATTCTACAGCATTGGCAAGACGCTTATTATTATCAACCTTATTAACTGCAAGCAGCACGGGTTTATTCACTTTTCTTAGCAGGTTCGCCACTTCTTCATCCATGGAAGTAACCCCGGTTTCAACATCCACGATGAAAATAATCGCATCGGCTTCCTCAATGGCAAGTTCTACCTGCTTATCAATTTCAGCTTCAAAGATATCATCACTACCTTTTACGTAACCTCCTGTATCTATTAAAGAGAATTTCTTCCCGTTCCAGTCAGATTTACCATAGTGCCTGTCCCGGGTTACCCCACTAACAGAATCAATGATGGCTTCACGACGTTGTATAAGTCGGTTAAAAAAAGTTGATTTACCTACATTAGGTCTACCCACAATGGCCACAATATTGCCCATAACTATAAATTGATTTCAAGCAGCAAAATTAAGGGATTTTACCCAATTAACCTGCTCCCCGTATTTAGCTGAAAAGTTTACTTTTTATCGTTGTATCCGAACCTTCGTAGTTGTCTCGCATCGCTACGCCAGTTCTTGTTCACCTTGACGTATAGTTCCAGATGCACCTGTTTCCCGAAGAATTTCTCGAGATCCTTTCTGGCTTCTACTCCTACTCTCTTCAAGGCCGAACCTTTATGACCAATTATGATCCCTTTTTGAGTTTCTCTCTCCACCATAATCACGCTTCGCATTCTTATGATTTCATCTTCCTCAAAAAATTCACTGGTTTCGATCTCAACACTGTAAGGGATCTCTTTTTTGTAATGCATTAATATCTTTTCGCGAATAATCTCATTCACAAAAAAACGTTCAGGCTTATCTGTAAGGGTATCTTTT